>JAIEOZ010000019.1 GCA_019750035.1 Alphaproteobacteria bacterium
TTTACAATGAAATGATAAATAACCAAACCATAACAAAGAGCTTTTCTCCTTTCACAAAATTAGGGGAACAAAAAAAGAATTCATCGTCATTTGAGCCGCTCCTTAATTTATCGCCAAAGGAATTTTTATCTCAATTCCTAGAGAATTACTTATTTGCTGTTTTGTATTATGTTTTCTATCAATCCTTTATAGCAGAAAACTATCAACGATTAAGCCATTTAAACGGAGCTATTTCTAAGTTGGAAAAAAAGTGTGTAAAGCTCACCCATCAAATGAATCGTTTAAGACAAGAAGAAATTACCGAAGAAATTGAAGGTATTTTAACTCAGACCATGGCCTAATATTAAATTTTCTGTGTTTGTGGGAAAGAGGCTCTCGAATCAAAGAGAGGTTATAGAATACTTTATTTGAATTTTATATTACAGAGCTACAATCAAAAGGAAAAAATGAAATATTTTGACCTATACAAGCATATCATTTTTCTAGACAGGAGAATGAAGTACTTAATTGTATTATTGATTGTTGCTATTTTTATTTCTGTATATGTCATTGTTGAAATTGCAGGAGGTACTCAATTTGTTCACCTTCATATTCTCTATATTCCCATTATTTTATCAGGTTTTCTTTTTTCAGTGAGGGGTGGCATAGGTGCGGGTATTGCTGCAGGGCTTTTAATGAGTCCTTTTATGCCCTCAATTCATTCATATGATCTTTCCCAACCCTTTTTTTTATGGGCTTTGCGCCTGGTTTTTTTTACCCTTGTGGGAGCAACTGCAGGCATAGCCTCCTCTATTTTCAGAGACTATCTAGAGGAATTGGAACTCAAGCAAATTACAGATTTTTTGACTGGCTTACCAAACCTTAGTGGGCTGGTTCAAACTTTTTCAAAGCTTATCAACAATACCAACCAAAGTTGCATAATTGTTGTCATTGAGCTTTTTCAAATAAACGACATTGAATTAGCACTAGGGACAGAAGGAACGAGGACACTCTTAAAAGAATTGTCTGAAGATTTAAAAAAAGCTGTTGGTAAACAAGGAATCTTAGGAGTTCTTCAACCCCATCAATTTGCCATATTGGTTCCGGAAGAAAATAATGTTTCTGAAATCTTAAAAAATTGTGGAATTTTTTCACAACAATCCTACCAAATTAAAAACATCCCTCTCTTTATTGAAATGCATTTCGGAATTTCCCGCTACCCCTCTGATGATTGGGATTTAGACAATCTTACCCGCAAGGCTCTTATTGCGATCAATGCTCCTACGAATCATGATGAGCGGGTGAGTCGATTTGATAAAAGTACGGATGACGTCTCTAATCATAACCTCGTGATTCTTCATCAATTAAAAAATGCGATTGATAACAAATCATTATACTTAGAATATCAACCAAAAGTTTATCTGCAAACAGATAAGGTTCTCGGCTTTGAGGCACTTGTACGATGGGATGATCATTTACTGGGACAAGTTTCTCCCGAAGATTTTATTCCCCTGGCCGAAAAAACACTTCTTATTCATCCCCTTACGCAATGGCTTATAGAAACGTCATTAAATCAAATGCATGAATGGGATAAGAAAGGTTTATTGGTTCCCATCAGCATAAATTTTGCCATGAAGAACTTTTATAATCCTTCGATTTTTGCAACTTTAACCCAACTTTTGGATTTCTATCGAATTCCTCAACATTTTCTTGAAATTGAAGTTACAGAAACTTCAGTGGTATCAAGCCTCTCAACAATTGCTCTTGCCTTAAATCAGTTTCGTGAAATTGGCCTAAAGATTGTAATTGATGATTTCGGCACTGGACAAGCTTCACAACAATACCTTCTCGAGCTTCCTATTGATGTAATCAAGATTGACAAAGTCTTTGTTCAATCAATTAATCATAACCCAGCAGCGGCAGCTATTGTAAAAAACGCAATCTTACTTGCACATGACTTAAAGGTTAAGATCATTGCAGAAGGTATTGAAACACGAAAGCAATATGACCTTTTAAAACAATGGGGTTGCGATGGAGGACAAGGTTATCTTATCGGTCGATCCATGAAAGGAACAGATGCAACTCAGTGGCTAAAAGATAATTTAAATAAGAAGTAAAAATCAAATAACTTAAACTATAAATGGTGTCATTTCCGTCACAACAGGGGATGAGAGCATCTCCTGGCGGCACCAAAACTGGTAGCTTCCTATCGGCATTTCTAACTGATTCATCAACACCTCCCAAAAAGTCCCACTTCTTTATCTTAAAAATACGACGCCTTGTCAGTTTGCACCACTCCCATTAGGTAAATCTTAACCTCCCAAATATAGCATAAAGGAGAATTATGGCGCTGGGCATACACTAAAAAAAGAAAAAGAGGACGAAGAAATGTTAGATATGAAAAGCAAATACGGGTTTGGCAAAATAGTTCCTTATTCTTTCGACGCTGCTATTGAAAAAGTGAAAAAAGAACTTGAAAAGGAAGGGTTCGGGATACTTACAGAAATAGATGTAGCCGCAACTTTGAAAAAGAAGCTTAATCAAGAGATGTCACCCTATCTTATCTTAGGGGCCTGTAATCCGCAATTTGCTCACCGCGCTTTAGAGCTAGACCCCTCCATTGGTTTACTTCTTCCCTGCAATGTCGTTGTACGGCTAGATGATAATGATAAGGTTCATGTAGAGTTTATGGATCCAAATGCTGTCCTTCAGCTTGTAGACCAACCCAAAATCAATAACATCGCAATGGAAGTAAAACAACGTCTAGAGAGAGTTTTGGAAGCCCTCTAGATAATAAAATTTTTTGAAGGTTTTATTTAAGAAACTATGGAGAAACCTCACTTCCATCATATGAATCATTCGCAAGAGATGTCTTATAATCATCCTGCAAAAAATCATTCAGAAGCTCCTCATCAAGGAATGCATCATGCTGACCATTCTATGATGGTCAAAGATTTTCAGGTTCGATTTTGAGTGTCTCTTGTTCAGACAGTTTCGATTCTCATCCTTTCCTCTATGATCCAAGGTTTTCTTGGCTTGTCAGGGATATCTTCTTTTAAAGAGGATACTTACGTTGTGTTTTTTTGTGAATTGGCAACTCTCATTGACATTATGCTTTTTGGTCATTGGATTGAAATGAAATCGGTGACGGGAGCCGGGAAAGCGCTTGAGCAACTTGCAAGTTTGATTCCAGACGTAGCGCATAAGGTAAGGAATCGAGAAATGAACATAGGTGTAATTTATTGCGAAGTATGTGCATCAGCGACAAGATTTAAAAAGCTCACAACATTTTCCTCATAAAATAACAATTATGCCCACATGTCCATTCAGAGACGGTTCCAATGTATT
This sequence comes from Alphaproteobacteria bacterium, assembly GCA_019750035.1. GTDB lineage: Bacteria > Pseudomonadota > Alphaproteobacteria > UBA9655 > UBA9655 > UBA9655. The sequence goes on from JAIEOZ010000019.1 coordinate 3,328, forward strand.
CAAACCCCATCCTTTCATAAAAGGCGGGGGATTGAAAATCAAAGGTATCCAATTGAATGACGCTGCACCCTTTGAAGCGGCAATATTCGTCCAGCTTTTGAAATAATTTTCGCCCTACTCCCTGTTTTCGATAGGGCTCATCAACCCACATATATTCCACACGTGCATGGTCATAAAATATAAACCCGTAAATGCCTGCGATGATTTTTGAATTTTCATCACGAATTGAAAGGGAAAATGGCTGAGTTGTTATATTCCCCGTGTAAGGTTGGTTGAAGGCTTTGACCCCTTGCCAAAGCGCCTCTCGAATCTCAGAAGTATCAGTTTCGTTAAGAATAATCTCACCCATTGAGTGCTTATCCTTATTTTCTGGGAAACTATGCACGAGGGTTTTAGCGAAACAAAGGATTTTCTCTGCAGCATCCCTCGCGCTTAAATCTGTCACATCGACTTCCAATAAATGAGGATGACCAATTTTGATTAATCCTTTTTTCTTATGAATTTCAGCAGGATTGGTTGATTTATAACGAAGGCCGCGCTCTGGATTTGTGATCCGTCTTTTTCGTTCTTCAGGAGAAATAATGAGTTTGACAGGAACAAACAGGGATCCGCGCTTTTCAGCAGTTTCTTTTACTTGACAGAAAACACGCCAATCATTGTCTGCTTCGAAAAGTTCATTCGTAAAAATATAATTAGACTTTGCATCAGACGAGATAAAATCCAAAATGATTTTACGAATTTTCCGAACCGGAACCCAAGCCTCTTCTGGGATTGGCGTTATTCCATCTAAGTCCAATAATGAAAAGATAGAATTATTAATCAGGTGATTATCAACAATCTTATAATCTGCTTTGACGATTTCTTTCGCAATCGTGTATTTGCCCGTGCCTGAAAAGCCAATAAGATAAATGGTAATGGGTTGAGTCATTCTATTTTTCTATCTCCTCACGTTATAATTGAGAGCGCATTCTTTCACCATCCAGGTAATTGTCCCTTCTTTAACGGTTTTAATCTTTTGAAATCCAGCTTTCTGATAAGCACGAATAGCTTGAATGTTGGCTGTATCCGGATCCACAAAAACAGCCTCAAAGTGTTTAAAAATATGCTCTTTCAAAAAATCTTCTATAATAAACGGGCCTAAGCCACAAGAAATCCAGTCTTTCTCACCAATAAAGACGTCAAGGGAAGCCATGCTTTTGGGTAACCCTTCAATTTCATATCCTTGTTCTCGAAGAAAGTCATAGGCGTTATAATATTGGATATACCCAATCTTCTGCCCGTTTACACAAATAATGAAAGCACACATAGGTTTTTCAATAATGCGGCCTGGAAGATTTAAACGTTTAAACCCCTGCACATAGGCTCCATACTTTTCTTTA
>JAIEOZ010000023.1 GCA_019750035.1 Alphaproteobacteria bacterium
CTTATATTGTTAATGAAAAAAGCTATGTTGATTTTTTAGTATAAATAATTATTTATTTTTCTTATTCATGTGTTTTAATATTTTCTTGTATTTCACTAATGTGTGGAGAATTGAGAGAAAAATTGCTTTTTATAACGATGAGCGCTTGATTAAAAAAATGAGCCGAGAGAGTTCAAGTAACTGGTGCAAACCAACCTTCGCTGGACGCACCAGTTCACATTACACTCCCATGGAAAATGGTGAGAAAAAACTCAAGAAGACGACTCAAAACAAGACAATAGTAACGTCCTAGCTAATTCACCGAACGCTCATCTTTTAGTGCCCTCTGGATGGTCGTGATCAACGCGACCTGAATCAACAGGCGTAGCGCCTAAGTGAGTGTAAACCGTTTGGTTGGGATTTTCGGAGGGGGCTAGAGCTGGTTCTGCCGGGGCGTCTTTCGCCGCAATGTTGCGGGTAGCCGAAACATCAGTAGCGACTTCTGTGTGCTGCGTTGCCGCTGGTGCTACTGTCGCCTGCACTGCTGAGACACTTCCCAGAACAAGCATTAATGATAAAGCTGTTAATGTAATTTTCATTGTCTTTCTCCCTTATTAAATAGAATTTAATTTCTTCTGTAAATAAAATTTTAAATGAATTTGAAAACTTCATTTTTTATTTATTACAAATAATAATGCAAAATAGATTAATACTTTATTAAAAAATTATACAATTTTAAATTAGGGAAATTTAAAGCTTATTCAGAGAACAACTCGTCCTGCACCGTAATCGTTAGGGGAAGTCTTAGCATTACCCATAAATAGCCTTTATATCAGAGATCATGTGATTGAAGCATGTTCAGTCTTTCCATATACATATGATTCCAGGGAGCCCATCCACGCGATTTGCTGTGGAACCTTCTCAGCTGCTCTTTGGTGAGAATCTTTTATAAAGAATCTGCCATTCTTGGGTTGAGCGGATTGTTTTACAGCATTCTTTCTTATCTCTATTAAAGGATCGTGTATCCAAAAGAGTCGCCACGCTATAATGCTTTTCATCGCATATTTTTTAAATTGTTAGCCTCTCGTAGCTGAGCTATTTCTATAGAATATCCGAATTTTAATATCTTATGAAACAACTCAATGCATGCCTATCCGAAAAGTGACTGTGAATTGAGCTAAGTACATGGTATCCTTTTTACAGAGGGGAATCATGAAATATCTACAAATGAAATTTTGTAATCTTTTGAGTGAGTTAGATTCTGAGGAGAAAGCTAGAGCCTGGATATGGCTAGCGAAATTTGATGGTAAAGAATTTATCTGCCCCAAGTGTGGAAATGCAACCTATTATCAACATCGCAAGAAGGCAGAAGTAAGAGAATGCAAAACCTGTCATTTTGCAGTTCGCCTAAGAGCAGGTACCATTTTTCAAAACTCAAAGATTTCCCTCTTGATTTGGCTGAAAGCAATGAGTCTTGTTACTCAGGGAAAGAGAGGTGTTTCTGCTCTCAAACTACAGTCAGACCTTGGCATGAAATCGTACGACACTGCTTGGACTCTTCTACACAAAATTAGGGAAGCCCTCAGACAACGCGATGAAACATATACACTCCATAATATTATAGAGCTAGATGGAGCTGTTTTTGGCAAAAGGCATACAGGTAATCAAACAGAGGTTTTAGTTGCCGTAGAGACGAAAGACTGGATAGATCAAAAAGGTCACAGAAAAACTAAAGCTGGGTTTGCAAAAGTGCTTGTAGCCACAGAAACAAAAGAAAACGCACAAAAATTTGTAGATAAAGTCATTGAGAAAAATTCCATGCTTAATACTGACGCCAGTCCAAGCTTCATTCATTTAGAAAACGTAGATGTAGATTACCAGGTTGTAGGCTCAGATCCCGAAACACTAGATCATTGGCTGCCATGGGTTCATAAATTCATTTCTAATGCAAAATCCTGGATAGCCGGAACACACCATGGTGTTGAGGCAAAGTATTTAAACCAATACCTTGCAGAATATACCTTTAGAACCTGTATTCATGATTTAACCAGCCGTGAAAGTAGAGTCATGGAGTGAGCAATCATCACGTAATTTTCTGAAGATGAGAGGGATATCTCATAATCCTTAGAAAGTCTTCGATATCCATTCAACCACCCCAAGGTTCGCTCTACAACCCAACGTTTAGCAAGGATAGTCCACTCTTTTGAAAGACGTGCGGAAATTTCAATGGTCTTATTCAAACCTTTGACAAACTCTTCCATTGTTTTACGATAGCCAGCATCTGCACAGACGCCTTCTAAAGAAGGATATTTTTGTAAGGCCTTTTCAAAAACATCACATCCAGCAACCGTATCATGCTTGTTGGCCGCATGGACCTTGACGTGTAACATGTGGCTTGAGTATCTGTTACAATATGCCGCTTACGCCCTTTTACCTTTTTTTCCCCCGTCAATGCCTCGGTCTTTAGCGCCATATGTTGTCTTCACACTTTGACTATCAATAAGACTATAGGTTGGATGAGCATTTCTTCCCATCTTCACTCGACTTTCCTCAACAAGGCTCCTCATGATTTTTTCCCAAATTCCTCTCTTTTTAGCTCTATGATAAAAACTATGGACCGTAGGCCACGGGGGAAAATCATGAGGTAATTGGCGCCATTGACAGCCGGTCTTCGTCAAATAAAACACCGCATTAACCAAAGCTCTTTTATTATGTTTTGCTCTATTCCCATAGTTTCCGTACACAAAATGCTTGCTGATTAAATCCCATTGCTCATCTCCTAGGTCGCTCGGATATGCCATAATAACCTCCTATCCAAGCAAACTTAAACTATTTTCTCCTCTTCATGAATACGGGTTCTAGGTTTAATAGGCGTCACGATACGGATTCTTTGTTTTTTAGAGCTCTAAGTGCTTGCGTTCAGGCGAAACCCGTTACATCATAGTCACTTTTCGGATAGGCATGACTCAATGTGAATACCAAGTTATTTTTTAAAGCGCGTTTTCAAGACTCTCAATAGGGATATTTTTATCTAGAGCTTTGGAAAATTTAAGAGTAAAAGCAGACATTATACGATTTTATAAAAAAAACTCCCTACAGAAGGTTAACTATTCACTAAAAAAATGTTTTTATAAAACAAAAAATTTATTGATATTTTTTATTGTTTATGTAATTTAATATAAAATTTTTATAAAAAATAACAGAAAGTTGAAAATGCTAAAGAAACATGAATCACCTGATATGACTCCTTTTGTTGCCAACATCGTAGCCGCCTACGTTTCCAACCACACGATAAAATCTGAAGATCTTCCTGAGCTTATGCAGCTTGTTCACCGAAGTCTATGTACTATCAACGCTAGGCAATCTTTTATCTTGGATGCACCTTCAAATCCTGCGGTCTCCATTGAAGATTCTATCACCCCAGACTTTCTAATATGTCTTGAGGATGGCCGTCGTTTAAAAATGTTAAAACGTCACTTAAAAACAGCTTATAATCTGACACCCGAGCAATACCGGGAACGATGGGGACTACCTAATAGTTATCCCATGGTCGCTCCTAACTATGCTAAAGTTAGAACAAGGATTGCAAATGGAATTGGTCTTGGAAAGCATAAAAAAAGTCGGAAAAAAATTGCTGCGTAGTTCTTTCAGAAGGTTATTAAGACCATCTAAAAACTTGTGATTTGTGAGAAGAAACAAAGAAAAATGAGGTATGACAAAGGCTCACTTCGTTATACTTTACAACTTTATTTCTGCTGATTTTAAGATTGGCGAAAAGATCCTCATCTGTGGGGAGAGAACAGATGACGTATTACTGTCCACCTTCCTTCCCTCCACAATGCATATAACCTCTAAAACACCACTAAATATAAAATGATATGCCGGTACAAGGAAATTCACGGAGAAAACCCTCGGCTGATCAAGTGTCTAAAATGGCTCAATTTTCTATTAAACTTGACAAGAGAGAATATAGCCATTCCTCCAGAAAATATGAATCTTATGAAGCTCGCTATTTTCGACGCAACGAAGGGGCTGCTCTCTTTAGAGATACATTTTTAATGAAAAATTACCTTCTGCTCACAAAGAAAATAAAGACACATGGATGGGCTACGGAAGATCAGTTGACATATTTAACTTTTGTTTTTAGATTTTTTATAGTTGGAAAATAGTGCTGAAGGCTTCCTAGAATTAAAAAAGAATATTGGTTAATAAATTGAGCAGTTTCCTCGGTTGGACAGCAAAGATCTATTGCTTTTTCTTCAGAGCAAAATGATCCAAGTTTGCTATCCCATATTTTTTGTACAGCAAAAACACCCATCATCTTTCCAACTTCACAGCAAATCTTCTGCCACAAAGGATCTTCTATATGCGAGAGAAGGTGCTTTGCTTTTGAATGCAGATCACTCTCTAAGTGAAGATCTTTCTTTTTCCCCTTTTTAGTGAGGCTATGTGCTAAATTTCTTTTAAGAAATAAAGGCGATATATGAGAACGTGATGCATGTATTGGCAGTTTATCGGTTGTCATGTTTATATTATTCCCAATGCGATCCTTAGCTACTAAATTATCGGAGGAGCATTTGTTTGTTTTAGGATGGCTTGTTAAATGAATATTCACATGGGGCATAAATACTTCCTTTAGTCTCTAATTTTCAACAACCTTAAAAAAATAATTGTTGATCAACCTCGCTGTTAAGATTATATTGAATTCAAGAAAGCTCATGATGGAGGCTTCATACTTTCTTAA
>JAIEOZ010000094.1 GCA_019750035.1 Alphaproteobacteria bacterium
TGATCAGAAATTGTTTTGATAGGCGCTGTTTCAAGAGATTCACTCTTAAGTGACTCACTTTCGAGCGGAGCATTCTCTAGTGGCAGTTGCCCTTCTTCCACCATGTGATTCACAATGTTTAAAGACTTGCACTCTACCCCTCTTCCAGGGGGGCAATCAAAAGATTCAGAATAAGGTGTGCATCCATTGGTTATAGCTAAAGTTATGAGCAGAGCGATAGGTTTTATGTTCATGGTTCTTCTCCATCTTGGGGGTTATCAGAAATTCTGTCAGAAGGACTCTCGAGGGGTAGCCAACTTTGGCTATCTCCTTGGTCTTCCAGCTTTTGCAGCGTGTATTTACGGGATCGATTACGGATTTTACTAAGAGATTGACGAACGGTTGTTTCTCCAAACTTGGTCCCTTGGGTGAAGACAACATCAACTTCACGACCTGCCGCCACTTGTAAAACGGGCTGAAGTTGTTCGGCCCGATTGATAAAGAAATCCGCATACTTTTCTAAAGCATTGGACGCTCCTTGAGAGACTCCTGCTGTTAACATTTGTTGTGGGGCTAAGAACTGAGTTTGGCCCAAAGGTGAAACGGGAAAAGTAGACCTTTGTTGTTGGGCTCCAAAGAATTGTCCCATCCCACTAAAAAATCCTCCCACCAAACTATTACGAATCAGAGGACCGGCTTTATCAACCACAACTCCCCTCACACCTGCACGACCATCTTCTCCAACGACATACCCTGCCACTTGCGTTTCAGAGATTTCGCCAGTTAATCTTTCTGTGCAGGTGAGCTTTTCAAGACGCATGTAAACACGTTCAGAAGATAAGTCTCCATAACAAGAAGCTAAAATATGACAGGCCTTGAGATCTGATTTAAATTTGCGAGGCAAGTTTCCATGATCTGTGACTCTAAGTAAAACAGGACGAGGATCAGCTTGGGAAGAGATAGACGTTGAGGCGTCCACCCCTCCCAACAAAATAGCCTTCGCAAAGGCCCCCGCAGGAAGAGTATTCTCAAGAGTCGACTTATCAAGACCCTTGCCTGTACCTGATCTTTCAGGATGATGAGGATCAAGAATACGATTGGACAGTTTCAATAATATCTTACGCACGCCTGAAGAGTGTCCTGCCTCTTGTCCTTCTAAGGGGGGAGGAGGAAAGATATTAGCTGTAGGAAAAGATTCATCTTTCACAGAACTTTCCTCAGTCCATGCTGGGATCTGATGCTGATCTTCTTTGATGGCTTTATCTTGGATGCTGGCCATCAGCAGCTTTTCCAAAGCGCCTAATTTCTCTTGGGTAAGCTTGTTTTCTGATTCAATTCGTTCAACCCAGACTTCTTGAGGATTAATTCGCTGTCCTGCCGTGGTAATGTTTGTTTCTTTTGGAGGTGAGTCTGAAGGCTCTAACGCCATATCACCCCCAAAAGACCACAACAGAGTGCCAATAAGAATTAAACCAAAAAGCCCGGCACACCCGGCATAGATAAGCTGCCTTTTTTTGAGTTCAAAAGGAGGGGTACTCATAAAGGCCTCCTTGAAACGACATATAGGTTTATTTGTTCTCCTGCTTGAAGCAAAGACTTGGAAAAGGAAAGGACCACATCTCCTGGATGGGCAAAGTCTGACTCCTTTAAGAACAACGGCTCCTTTCCTTGATTCAGAAGGGTATAGGCTTTTCCTTCAAACTTCTCTCCATGGTAAGTCATGATCAAATCAGCTGTAAGCAACTTAAAAGGAGTCAACCGTGAACAGGGAGTGTGGCTTTGTTTAGCAAAGGACGTCTTGATATAGCCTACTAATTCCTCATTTCTCACCAGAGCTTTAAGAAGCTGAATGACATGTTGAAGGCGATTTTGCTTCGGTTCTTCAGGCATAGAAAGAGCAGGCTTGAGGAGAATGCTTTGAGACTCAATTGATTGAGAAACGAGTTTTAAATCCTGGGTTAAGCCTTCTTCCGTAATGATGGTAATGGTCATTGGCTTGACTAAAGAGGAAGCTTGAAGAGCAGAATTAAAGCCAGTTTTTGCGACAATGAGAAAGATTTGTCCTCCTTCCTCGTCAGTTTGGACATCAAAAGTTCCCTCAGCCCCAAACACCTGCTGGATGCGATCACCTAAAACCGCAATACGATTTTGCTCTGTGTTTGAAATGATGACTTTTGTGCTTTGCTGATCAATAAGAGGATAAGTTTGTAGAGCCAGGCAGGAGGCGCCTAAAAAACTTAATCCTAAAGCGATCATGATAGGGTGATATTTCCTCATGGTTATGACTCCTGATGGTCAGTGGTTAACAATTTGAAAGATTTAATGAAAAGACGACCATGGTGATAATCAAACTGAAACCGATAGGTATCCCTTGATTGAGAAATGCGCTTTTCCCCGACAAACCGGAGGAGATCTCCTGTGAGATCAACAATAAGATTAGGGGAATCAACCTTAAGGGAATTCGCTTGAAAGCTTGTCGTGACGTGATCTTTCTTTAAGCGTTGTTCATCTTCTACAAGGCGTCTTTTAAGAGCCCCATAGCCGTCTGAAGCGGCATAACGTAAAATGACCTCCCGCTTGTAAGCTGCACTTTCTGGGCTGCTCTCCAGAATCAAATACGCAAAAACAAGAGCCATTTCTTCTAAGTAAGACGCAGAAACTTTGTTCTTTTCCAACCAGACTTCTTGGTTAAGATCAGGAGGAACCACAATCACGCGTTCATTGCGGAACAGAGTGAAAAGAGCTTGAATACCATTAATCACTAGCAAACTAGCGATCAAAGCCAGCAACAGATTCCTTTGATGCAACAAATCCCCAAGGCGTGTGTTAAGAAGGCGTATTCTCACCCTATATACTCCCGGATATAAGAGGGCGGCATATGAGGAAGTTTTTGAGTGTTCTTTGGAAGGTTCCAATAAAGTGCATGCCGGAGTGTACTCAGGCCAAACTTCTTCTTCGAGGTACGAAGAGCCCAATATCCTCCCCCTGCAAGCACAAGCCCTAAAAAGGGATGCTCGATGCCAAGGCCAAAGAATATGGGTCCTAAAATGATAGCCGCTTCATCCACGGTCCACTTGAGAAGACGCAAGGGATCATCTAAATGATGGAGAATCAAGTGTTGATCATAATCAGTGGACATAATCACCAATCCCTAAGCGATCATGGTAAATGTTTTGGTAATCCAGTCCTTCATGAAGTAGGCAAAGATACACCCCAAAATGCCAGAAGCAAAAATCCAGCCACTTTGTTTGACAATTCCATAAATAGCGGCAAACCCACAGACGCCTAACAGGCCTAATCGCATATATCCTCCCGTAAAAAGCTTTTCGAGGGCGGTAATTTCATCTTTAAGAAGATTCCCATCATGGGCCCATACATCTTGGGGAAAGAAGAGGATTCCTAAAAGGAGACTGATAAGGAAAGCTTTGGGAAGGAAAGTGTTGAGAACACTTTTTAAAGTTAGGGGTTGATGCATAATGGATTCCTGATTTGAAAGGAGGTTGAAGAGGTGTCTCGACTGACCTTGGAAATAATTTCCGCAAGAATTCCCGGGAAAATTATTTTCAAGAGAATTTTTCTCTTGAAAAGAGGTTCCGAGGTCAGCCTTTAGAGACTTCGCGTCACCCTGGGAGAACAAGAGGCACAAGTCTCCCAGGTTTTTACCGGCGTGTTTCCCGTTTTCAGAGAAACAAGAATTGACGCATTGCTTTATGCCGGTAAAACGGTTTTTAAGAGTGTGAAGGAGTGAATGTTTTCTCATTTTATGTCCTCTTGTGGATTTTCTCCTCGAGAGAGATTTTGAGAGGTTGGAGAATAGACTTGAGACGCATGAAAGGGGGGTTCTTCCTGACCTGTTTCTCGCCATGAGGACAAGAACAAAGGGAGGTCCTGAAGTGTATCCTTTTGAGTAGTTTCTTGAGCACTTGCTCCTTCTTCATGAGAAGTTTTACAAGAGCGCAAATGCTCAATCCGACCGTGCCAGTCCTCAATGACAACGTGAGTGGTAAAGCGCTTCTGTTGAAACTTATCTATCCAGGAATGGTTGGAGAGTTTTCCTTCCACATAGACCATATCTCCTTTTTTCAAAATGTCCTTGACCCAACCGATCGTTGACTCTCGAAAGATGGTAATGCGATGCCAGTCGGTGTGGGTTTGCCATTCACCCTCCTCATCCTTCCAAGAGAAGCGGGTGGCTAAGAAGAAAGTGGCAATTTGTCTTCCTTTTTTGGTCACCTTGACCTCAGGATCTCGGCCAATGTGTCCTCTTAAAATTACTTTATTGAGCATAGTTTTCTCCTTGATGGGTTGAGGTGGTTAAGATGATCGAATTGTTCTTGAAAACAGGTAAGGAAGAAGGAGGTATGGCCTCTCTCATCTGCGTCCTGATGTTCCGAGTTTCGGGAAAGGATCTTTGGGCAATGGGGAGGAGCTGTAAGCGCAAATCATTAATGCGGCTCAGAGCTTTTAGATCTTCGCTCTCAATCCACACCAATCTCCCATCAAATTCCACAAACCTGGCATTGGCGATTTCCTTGAGAACAGACAAGGACGCAGGGTCTTTTTGTTGATGTTGGCAGCTCAGTTGAGAGCACCAGTCTTGCCAGATCTTATCCTGAATGGAGGTTAAAATATCCGCTCTCTCTTGATCTCGGTTGGTTTTTATTTCTTCCAATTTTTTGAATTCAAGACTTTCAGGATTATCAAAATTTCCCTCCAAGACCTTGCAAAGGTTGCCTTCTTCTAAAATC
>JAIEOZ010000102.1 GCA_019750035.1 Alphaproteobacteria bacterium
TCCAAAGTTCAGGTTAATGAGCATTTATTTGACGTAGAGACGACATTAACCGGTAGCCTTTGTTTACATATTAAATAGGTTTGTCCTTGGGCGACTGACTCAAAAATCAACGGAGAAGATAAAAAATAAATTTCTACTCTCTCTTGATGTTTTCCATTTGAGGAAAACAATAGACATATAAGACAAATACTAAAAATAAAAGCACTAAGATAACATCACCAGATATCATCTCATTGGTGATTTTTTCAAGATTCATTTCCTCTAGGGTTTCCAACGTAAAAACGGAATGAGCTAAAGCCCGAAAAGAAACGAATACACATAAGACATTAAGAAAAAGGCAAGTTTTTAGAATACGCTTGATCATACATTGTTTGCTCCCTGTTATTCTTCTTAAACTCCCATAGCAAGAAGAGCATGTCAGGGACGCTTTGTAAACCCCAGGATAAATTTTGTTGGTCCTGTCTCTTTTCGATCTGTATGGGTGCTGTAAAAGTGAGGAAAGAGGACGACAGTAAAAAAGAAAATGCCTCTCTCCTTTTGGGAGCCCTCATTGACGGGCGTCAGAATATAGCCATCAATCATCAGGAAGGGCTTTGTTTTTTATTTTTTCCTTTCTTTTTTTAAATTTTAATATAACTATTTTTGATAAAATGAAAAATAAATTTCAGTGTATATGTTCTTACGTGTGGATCTTTCATCACCTTTTTTTAATGATTTTCAGCGGTGGCCCCTATGGTTACCCGTTTTTTTAGGTCTTGGAATTTGTCTTTATTTTAGTCTTCCGTTCGAGCCCCCTTTTTGGATAACAAGTGGAGGAATGTTTGTTTTTGGGGTTACGTTGGTCTTTGTCAGACTGCAATTATTACGCCTTCTGTGCTTGTCCATGGGACTGATGACGCTGGGATTTTCAGTGGCTCTTTTTAGAACTTATGTGTTGCATACACAGATGCTCCACTATCCTTTGCCACCTTTGATTTTAGAAGGATGTGTCACTCAAGTAGAACTCAAACCCACCCAACAAGGAACGTTTTATCAACGTCTGATTTTAACAAACCTTAAGGCCGAAACGGTTGAAAAACTCCCCCAAAAAATTCGCCTCAGCCTTAGAGGGAAAAGGGAACGTCTTTGGCCTGGGCAAATCATTCGCCTTAAAGTCAAACTCAATCCTATTCTTGAGTCTTCTCTCCCCCGAGGCTTTGATTTTAGACGGCAAGCCTATTTTAATGGTATTGGGGCCACTGGTTTTGCTTTATCTCCCCCTGAATTGATAGGTTATGAGCTAAATTGGCGCATGCATCTTGAAAAGCGTCGTGAAGAAATCACGGCTTATTTTCTCACTCATCTGCCTGCTCCGAGTGGGGCTATTGCTGCCGCTCTTGTGACTGGGGACAAAGCGGCCATTCCTGAAGATGTACGCGAACGTTTTATAAACTCTGGGCTGGCCCATATCCTTGCGATATCTGGGCTTCACCTCACCATTATTGCCGGCGTTGTTTTCATGGTTATTCGGCGAAGCATTGCTCTCATCCCCCCTCTTTGTTTGGCGTATAACAGTAAGAAAATGGCAGCGATAGGAACCATTTTTATGACTCTCTTCTATCTTATTTTATCAGGATTTGGCATTCCTGCACAAAGAGCTTTTATTATGATCACTGTTGTGATGGGAGCAATTTTGATGGATCGAACAGCCCTTTCTATGAGAACTGTCGCTTTAGCAGCCTTTATCATTCTTATCATCATGCCTGAATCCCTCTTAGGCCCTAGCTTTCAACTTTCTTTTGCTGCTGTTGTGTCTTTGGTGGCAGGATACGAAGCTTGGAAAAATCCTATGGCCCATTGGATTGTGGGTGGGGGCATTTTTCGAAAAGGCCTCGTCTATGCAGGAGGACTTGTTTTCACATCTATGTTAGCCACATTGGCAACTCTTCCCTTTACAATTTACCTTTTCCATCGTTTTAGCTTGCATGCCATTGAAGCTAACCTTATCGCTATTCCCTTAACAAGCCTTATTCTTATGCCTTCTGCTCTTTTAACGTGTCTTTTAACGCCTATTGGCTTGGGAGAGGGGCCTCTTTGGATTTTTGAAAAATCTTTAGGACTCTTAATTCAAATTGCAACACTTGTATCTTCCTGGCCTGGAGCAAACGTGGGAGTGACTCACCCTCCTGGACTTTCTTTTGTTCTGGGTGTTTTTGGAGGACTTTGGCTTTGTCTTTGGCAACAGTCTTGGCGAAAGTGGGGATTTCTTCCCCTAGGAGTCGGTCTTTTAACGGCCTTCGGAGGGGACGCTCCCCATCTTTTGATTGATGGACAAGGAAAGCTTGCTGGTCTTTATGAAGAAAAGATGCTTTATCTAAGCTCCACCCGCAAAGGAAGGTTTACCGCTAAAATTTGGCAGCAATTTTTAGCCGCTAAAGACATAAAATCCATGTCTTGTGAGGACGGAGTCTGTAAGAGCTTATTCAGAAACATTCCCCTCATTATTTCTTATCAGAAAGAAAATCAGCCTTGCGTAAAAGGTGCCGTTTTGGTTCGCTTTGATCCAAGTCAAAAGGCTTGTCCGGAAGCCTACCTTACGCTTGACTGGTATGATTTGTGGCGAGAGGGAAGTCATGCCATTTGGTTAAATCCTCAAGGTTGCTATCTCGAAACTGTTCGCGCGCTTCAAGGGGATCGACCTTGGCGTCGAAAAAGTATCCCTCGGAAGGCCCGTCCTATAAATAGAGAAAGAACACAGTAAAAATTTGGACACTTTATTCATTGCATTTGAAACAAGTCAGGTGCTTTTAGGTGTCCCATGACTAAATATTCTCTTCACTCCCCCTCTTTTTTCTTTCCATTGTTTTCCAATCAAAGACAGGTAAAATCCCGTAATTGAGGAGGGCTCCAAAAATAATACATAAAAGCCCCCCAATAGTAGCAAAGGTCCAAACATACCCTTCAAATAACGCTGAGATGAAGAGAGTAGCTGTTGGTACAAGTGCCCATAAGAATGAAGCTGATGCGGCTCCATAGTGTTTTACCATGTAAGTATGAAGCAGCATGATGGAAACGGTGACCCCTATGGCTAGATAGAGGAGTGAAAATAGAAAATCATTTTCAACAGAAAACCCAGAAAATCCATTATTGAAGAGGATAAGAAAAAGAAAAAAAATCGCCCCAAAAAAAAGGGCTCTTGCGGTAACCCATAAAAGAGGAAGATTATATTCTTTAAATATTTTTTTCGAAATATAAGTTCCCCCTAGTGTAAAAATGATACTTATGCACCCCAACAAACATCCATAAAGATGAGAACTATCTACATTAATCACTTCATCATAGAATAATAAAAAGAGACCAAAGCAGGCCGCACATGAACCTACTATCTTTTCCCAGGAAACTTTTTCACGAGATGTGAGTCGATCGATAATCATAGCAGGAACAAACAAAATGGCGGGAAAGACAGGAATAAGACCCGAAATCATGTGTTTTGACGCTTCGTAGAGAAACAAGAAGTTAATTCCAAAGAAACATATTCCTTGTGCCACAAGTAATCCCCAAACTTTAAGACTCAATCTTTCAGGGGTTTTCTCTGAGATAAGGTGCCGACAGAGTTCAATGAAGAAAGCAGCGATGATAAATCTATAGAACAAGCTTTCGACTGTTGATATATACTTTAACTGAAAGGAAACTAAGTACCATGCAGGCGATGCTATGCAGAGCCCCGTAAGAATCAACAGGAAAAACTTTATAGACACACTATTTCTCTTTTCTATCAGATTTGTCATAAGGCTTCTTCTTGTTTAATGAAATTCTTGCCCTGAATCCTTTATGTACGAAAAGGGGTCATTTGAGAAGACACAAGTATTTTGATTGGCTATAAAACATAAGCCATTATGTAAAATAAAGCCGTCGGTAACTTAAAGCTTCAGCAATATGTCCTTCCAAAATACAAGTTGAGCCTGCCATATCTGCAAGTGTACGGGCGACCCTTAACACACGCCTATATCCACGTGCTGAAAGCTTAAAGCTTGCAGCTGCTTTTTTCAAAAGAGCTTGACCAACTTCATCAGGCTTTGCAATTTGATCTAAAAGCTCTCCATCAGCATGGGCATTAAGGGTGATGGCGACTCCTAATGCAGAATATCGTTCTTCTTGAACCTCACGAACTCTTTTAACCCGTTCAGCAACTTGAGAGCTTCTTTCTCCTGTTGGTGCACTTGTAAGATCCTCAGCAGAGACTTCTGACACTTCCACTTGTAAATCGATGCGATCGAAAAGAGGGCCTGATATCTTGGATTGATAATCAAGAGCACACTTAGGTGCACGTGAGCAGGCTCGACTCGCGTCAGATAAATAACCACATCGACAGGGATTCATCGCGGCAACAAGTTGTACCTGAGACGGATAAGTAACATGGGCATTGGCTCGGGCGACAACAGATTTTCCTGATTCTAAGGGTTGACGCAAAGCTTCAAGCGTTGCCCGTTGAAATTCAGGCAGCTCATCCAAAAAAAGGACGCCATGGTGAGCAAGAGAAATTTCTCCGGGTTGAGCACGAAGGCCTCCTCCTACCAAAGCGGGTGTGGAAGCGGAATGATGGGGATCTCGAAAAGGGCGTGTCCTTATGAGTTTTCCCTTATTGAGTCGTCCTGCTAAACTCTGAATCATCGTTACTTCCAGAGCTTCTGAAGGGGTTAAGGGGGGAAGAATGCCAGAAAGACGAGCCGCTAGCATTGATTTTCCGGCTCCTGGAGGACCGAGCATGAGCAAATTATGACCCCCAGACGCTGTCACTTCAAGCGC
>JAIEOZ010000127.1 GCA_019750035.1 Alphaproteobacteria bacterium
GGACGAAAGCTCGAGACATCTCAATCAGGGAGCTTGAAAATAAAGCCGGCTTAAAAACCCACGCTATACGGAATATTTTAAGAGGAAAATCTAAGAGCTCCAATGCCGTAACTCAAAGAAAATCAGGGACAAGAACTAAAATTCAATCAGGGGTGTTGCTCATGAAATCAGGTTTTACAGAGGTATTTTCTATTTCTTTAGGGGCAGACCTTCAACTCGATGATGAGATAAGAGAAAAGGCTACGCTTCTTCTGGGAGCCCATCCATGAAATTTCGTCAAACAGAACGATAATACGCCCTGACTTATTTTTTTCTGCAAGAAGAACAAACAACTTGCTTTAATCATCTGTATAAATTTCTGGGAAGTTTGTTTGTATGCTTAGCTGTCGTGCAAATTCATTTATCTGGGATTGAAGTGTCGTCTGATCTGTGAGGAGCAGCCCGGAAAACTGATAAAATATGTTTTTTTTGCAAATTCTTCTATTAGACGACTTTTACCTATACATCGCCGGTCCCGAACGATAACGAGACTTGCAACTTCTTTCTTAAAAGCTTTGAAAGCGATTCAAGTTCGTCGTGCCGACCAATAAAGGGTAGAAGCATCGTGTGTTCCTTATTAAAAAGATAGGACCACTGTACAACTATTAAATGTAAAAAGTCAATTTGTAGTCTTGTTTTTTAGGAAAGAACCCACAACTAAAAATTTACAAAATCACATTTTAGTCGTTTTCTCATCGATCTTAAAAAAGACTAAAAATAACATAATAGATTAAAATTAAAAATTTTTCTCGTCGCAATAATATCTCTACAAGACTTACGAGGGCTTTCCTCGATACATTTCGTGTCCATCTTTTTTACTATCAAGTGGTTCCCATTCATTCGGATTAAAAACATGAACATTTCTTCTTCTCTTAGGATCTATCCTCATCCATATTGTCAAAAAACTTCGGACGCGTGCACAGACTAAATCTTGTTTAGCGGGCCCACTAAATCCAAGAGCAATCTTGTGTTGCTGGGCAGATCCAGAGGAAATCATTCCCCAAATCATATTCATGCAGTATTTTATTCTTGATAAGGTCTAGGGTAATAAGGTTTGATTTCTTTGGAGAAGGGTATTGAGGGTCATGATTTTTTCTTTCTTGTTGTTTTTAGTAAACTCAAGATCTAAAAATTTATGAATTTTTTCATTACCTTCTTTCTTCTTCTAAAAAGTCATACAGTAGTGACGTTATTTATCTCTTTATACTTGTTACTCATTTGCTCATGAAGCTGTTCCAAACTAATAATACTAGGCTGTTTTAGACTGCGTGAAAGTGGTGGGTAATTGAAAAATTTACTAGAAGGTTATGATATCAGAAATAGACGCAATAAAGTTTAGCAGGTTACGATCTGCTAAACTTCTCTTCATAATAACGACTTAAACACGCATACCTTTTCAAGGTTAATGACTGTCCACCAGTTTTTGATTTGATCTAAATAAGTGATCAGCGGCTCGATCTTCATATCCTGTAGGTATGTTCTCTGATAAATCTTTTCTGCTTTCAGCGGATTTTTTACCGAGTGGGTCAACATCCTTGGGAAGATCTCTATCAACCCCCTTCGCATCACCTGCTGCCTTCCTTGTGGGCAATAAATGATTCGTTGAGGATAACAGATTTAAATGTTGCTCATGTTTCTGAAAAACTCTTTCAAATATCATCTGAACAGCAGTTTGAGTCACGGGGTCTACCATGTCGTTGGCATCATAAATTTTTTTGCAGTTATTATAAAAGGTACTAAATTCCCCGGCCTTATTTTTTATCTTTTCATTGTATGACTCAAAAACATTTCTTCCAGAATATGTTGTAACGTAACTATTATCTTCTTCTTCCAAAAAACTTAGATTTTCTTGAATTTGTTTAATTGAAATGGGAGCCTTAACACATATACGCGCATTAAATGAATCCGCAACCGAATCAAGCAGCTGAGGGTTATAACAAGATGCGTGATCTAAATGAGAAAAGAAAATTGCTGCTCCAGTAGTCCACTTAACGATTTTTAGCATCTTAATTCTCCTCTTGTTTAATTGTACAATTTAATATACCGCTTCCATATTCTTTAGACAAGACTTTTTCTTTATATATTTGTTTTAAAAAAGAGTACAGCGTATTTGCATCTTCTAATAATATTTGGTTTCCTGTTGTAAGAAAAAAACCAATGTTAAAATAGGCATATTTAATATGTCGTATTTCAACAATGGCTTCGCCATAGTTCTTTACATCTAATTCCTCAGCAGGTTGTTTGAAAAATCCCATTGCGTCATCGTCACTAAGAAACAAAGGTGGAGAAAGAGTATCAAATTCGTACTGTTCTTCTGAAATATGTATCTTTTTAAGATCAAAGACATAACGTGATGTGGGATTCTGAATTGATTGTATTGATTGGCTATAATACAATTCAAAAATTCGTTGTGGAGTTTGTGCTTCTCTCGATGAAGTTACCTCCACTTTGGTAGGATCGAAGTTACGTATCATCGTTGTGCTTAATATTCCATTTTCAAGAAGCTTTGTGAGAGGATTTACTCCAGTGTTACAGGCAGCTAAGAAACTTTCACTAAAATAACCCCTAAGAGCAGAGAGATCCCGTGACTCTCCTTCAACTTCTTCCGCGTAATTTGGGTATATACCATCCGCCCACTCAATTGTCCTGCTGTCTGAAAGCTTAAAAAATTTGTTAGCAAAAATTTTATTTCTTCCCATAGTGGTTCTGTATACTCTCCAAAAATCATCGGTCTCATCTCTGAAATCTCTCCACATGTTGGAAAATGGCCGACGAGACATAAAACTTAAGGTGCCTTTTGCATCTACCTGTTCAGTACGATCATATCTTTCTTGTATTTCATGTAATAAATCTACATCATTTTTTTTAGAAGTTATTCCAGATAGAGTTAGTGCATGTAAAAAAATCAAGCCATTGTACTTAGTAAAATATTCTTCCATGCTATTTTCATTGATATTATCTAATAAAGGTAAAGAATCTACAAGTTTAGGCGTGACAATAGATTTTTTATCAAACCCAAAAAGGCTGAAAAATAATGGAATAGAATACTCTAAAGGATATTGAATAGTTGCCTGTGGTTGAAATGTAAGCACCGGAAGCTTTTTGATTGGCTCATCTTCTACATATGTGAAGTACTGCTCATTTTCATGAATATGTAAAGTCTGTCCAACTATAAGTTGCCTTATTTCAGTGAGCCAACCCTTGAATGTGATGGTTTCTTTTGGGGGGATACCTGCAATTTTAAAGACTTGAGTTGGTTGGGTTGGCACTGCAACTTCTTGCGTCCAAAAAACCTCTAGTTCTTCATCACCTTTGGTTTCATATTTTTGATGAGATTTTAACCACTTTTTCCATATTTCAAAAGAATTTGGGACCATATTACTGAGACGTAATCCAGCTCCTATTTTTATTTCCCAATCCTTTGTTCCAATGAAATTATAGACTTTAGGAGTGTTCAAAGCTCGCCATAAGTCATCTTCGTCAAAGCCTTTCTGTGTTAAGGGCTGACACGCCGTTAAAACACTGCTGACAGATTTTTCTAATAAACTGTGTTCTGTATCTGAAAATGGGGCTAAAACAAACTCTATGTCCTGGCCATCGATAACAACATGCCATAAAGGCCTATCTGATATCATATCATCCATAAAGAATAATGGTTTTTTTTGTATGTTTTGTCTTGATTTTACCTCTGAGCAAAGGTGATTAGCTTCTTGAAGTTCAAGACCAAGTCTAAACGACATGTAGGACCTATCTTGTTCTAACTCAAGCATTGCTAAAGAAGCTACAGGAATTAACATAAATAGACATTGAAGTGCAGTTTTTTTTACTATATTCATAAATTACTCCATATTCATATAACATTTTAAAAGTTTTAATTACAAGTAAACGTAGGTAATATCACAAGTGAGATTTAAAAACAATTTTTCTTAGGGTGTACTGTTAAAGATCTCCTAGACATCCCAGAGGCTTTACAAGAAGATGATGGCTCTGAATCCTTAGATGAAATTCTTAAAAAAAAGCATGGGGAATATGCAAAAACAGAGCTTATGCCAAATACTGTGAGGGTGGTCAATACCCTCCTCCAACAAAACAATAAAGAGATAACCGTTGAGCAGGTCCTCCTTTATATTAGAGAAGTTTACCTCCATTCTCTCCAAAGAAATCCTCATGAAGTTGATCTAAAATTTGCGGAGTGGTTTAAAACTCTCATCAGATAGGTTAGCCTCAAAATTATTAATATACCCTTCCATAAATATATATAAGGCTTTAAAATCAAAAAATGCTGGAAAAGAGAAAGTCCCTCAAAAAAAGAAGATTCAAAGTCTTTTCCATTTCAAGGATTAGCCTCTCCCCTTCCCTTCTCACCTTCTTCTTAGGGTGTGGTATTGGATTTGTTTTCTACCCTGTTGCGAACCCACAATGGAACTTTTTTTCAACTGAACAGGCTCACATTCAAGCTTGTTTTAGCCCGCAAGGACATTGCACAGATCGTATTGTATCAGCTATTGAGAGGGCAGAATCTTCTATCCTTGTGATGGCGTATTCATTTACATCCCCTCCAATCGCTCAGGCCTTAGCCAATGCTTTTGAAAGAGGAGTTAATGTGAAAGTTCTCATCGACAAATCTCAGCTCAAAGGAAAATACTCTCAACTTTCTTTTCTCTTTCAAAAAGGTATTCCCGTTTTAATTGATGATGTTGTTGGGATTGCTCATAACAAAGTCATGATTTTTGATGAGAGGTATGTCTTAACCGGCTCC
>JAIEOZ010000038.1 GCA_019750035.1 Alphaproteobacteria bacterium
TTTAATATATCTGGCTCAAAATATTTTTTACTTAATAATGTACGAGCTATAGATTTTTTTTCTTTAACTCTTCCTTCTTCTATTGCTCCGCGCAAAGCATCAAACTCATCAGTAAAAGCCATTCTTTCTTTAAAATAAGCATCCCTTGCCCCGTAGTTCCAACTAAACTGCTCTAAGGTTTTATAAGCTTCTTGGATTTCTTCAGAAGCTTCTTTTGGAATTGCCTTCAGTTTATTGTAACTTGTGAGCATATATAGCCACTGATCTTCAACTGTCTTTAGATCTGCCTCTGACTTTTTAAACTTAGGGAGCTCAACAAAAGCATATGAAAGATCTTCCAGCTCATGCTCATGTGTTCTTCTATCAAGAGCTTTATAATAATTGATGTGATCTATTTTCTTTGGAAATAAATTATGGTTAGCTATAGTTAATAAAATCACTGGCTTTAATTCGATGTAATCTACAGCGGTCCCTAATTGACTAGTATATGCATGGGGAATATAATTATATTTTTCAATAAACTTAGGAATATTTCGGCTTTGTATTATTTCAGTATACTGAAGTTTTCTTTGGTCAGTGCATTTTACATCAAGAATTGCACGTTTTGCTACTTTGATTTGAGGAGTGTGTTTGGTTGATAATAATTCAACATTTTTAATAGCCCTGCCCCCTTGAAGACGAAGAAGGCTGTTTAAAAAACTAATCAAGAGAGGCTTATGTTCTTCCGTTGCGAACAATTTCATAAAGGCCACATCATTCTTGGGATCTACGAAAGGGCCCTCTTGGCCAGTCCAATATCGACGCCTTTGTTGTGAAGAAAAATCAATTAAAGAACGATAAGGTCGTGTATTAGCTCGAGCTAATAAGGAAAAGCTTCTTGTAAATATTTGTGGTTCTAAGGGTATTTGAGGAGCAGAAGAAAATTTCTTTGTAATACTGGAAGCATTTTTTGTTGAAGCCATATCCATAAAGCTCATTAAAATCCCATGTTTCCCTGCATGAATGGGAAAAGTGAAAATAGAAGTTCCTATGAAAGCCATCATTACGCTTTTATGTAAATATTTCATACCTTACTTTTCCTTATTATTAAATATTTTTTATAAATAATTATTAGATAAATTTTTCATTAATAAATAAAATACTCCCTCAGTTTGCCGTAGTGTATTTAGTACTTAGTGAGAATGACGCTTTTGTAAAGCCATAAATAAAAAATTAACACATTTCTCAATTTTTAAAAACCCTCATTTAATGTAAATATTTACAAAATTATTAAATTAATTTTTAATGTTCATTAAATTTAAATTAAACAAATGTACTTTTTTAATAAACATTGATATTTCTTATGAAGGAGAAAAGAGGAGGATATGCAGAAAAACATTCTTATTGTCGATTTTCTCGTTATTTCTATGAGAGTGCCGTCTTTTCTTAGTGCAGTTGGGGGCGTTTAGATAGCTTAATTTAATAAAAAAGATCTTTGGTTTTGAAAGAGTTCTTCCAAAACCACTTATAAGGTCAGTATATAATAAGCTTCTAAATTAACACCTGAATATATATTTTTATTAAATAACAACAAAAAATCATGTGAAGAAATTGCCTAAAAGAGTTATTTTTTGGATAAGGATAATGAAATATTAATCCTCCTACAATTATTAAAGAAGAAAATTCAATTGTAACTGAATTAGACGTTCCTCAATAAATTTCTTCCTATAGCCTGCCGTCGTATTAATGTGAGCGGAAAGTACAAGTTTATTAATTCATTTGTCGGAATTAATCTTGATGAAATGATTGCCTCCCTGGATTTTATTACCAAGTAAACTTTGAGTAAGAGTTGACTTTTTGCTGAAAAAGGTCTATCGCTGAGAAGCGATCAGGGCTGTTCAGTGCTAAAAGATACCTTCACAAGTGAGGAGGTTTTCAAAATTGGGAGGGTTCAAAAACAAGCCTTCTTTAATATTTGTAACATTGTCTTTTCTAATTCGAGAGGCGTCCTTTCCTAAATTGACGTGTCTTTTCTAGAGAACTGAACAGCCCTGGAGGAGCGATAGACCTACAAGATGGGTTACAACATAAAGCACAGTTGGCCCTTGTTGCTTTTATAATAAAATTCTTTACTCTCCCTAAAGAGAGGTAATCTCAGGAAAGTTCATGACAAAAGCACTTTCCTTTTTAATAATAACTATCTTTTAAATATCAATAAGTTGATAACAGAAAATCCGTTAACTTATTTTCCACAAGCGTCTGTCTTATAAATGATTTGAGGCAAAGAGATTTCTGTATACTCATTTTCTAAGAATTTAAGCCTACTATCTCTCCATAATCGTTCTGGAGATAGATAATTACCTGTTAAGTCTACTTTCGTACATGAAAAATTAGTTATAAAATTTAAAAGACTCTGTACAAATGAGTCATAACTATCGTCCTCTGATATCCGATTAAAAGAAAGCTTCAACATCTTTAAATTTTTAAATTGTCCACGATTTTCAAGTAAAAATTTAACTATCTCTAACGCTCCTACACTTGTAAGAAAATTGTTACTAAAATCAAGCTCTGTTACATCTTGAAACCTATAATTTTTATCAAGATAAGAAGCATTAATACGCTCAATCATCTTATCAAGTATATCTTGTGTAATAGAGAGTGGTTTGGTGAATTTTATTGCTTTTGCCATTGGATCGTCAGTGATCCCTTCGTTTGAATAATCTAATTTCACAGATTTACTACGTTGAGAGCCTCCTAAAAAAAGAAAAGCAGAAAAAGCAAAGAATATTGTCATATATTTCATGGAAAAATCCTATATTAAAAATAAAATTTCATTAATTGTCATTATTTGAACTTTATATATTTTTGTAAACAATTTTTTATAAGTTATTAATTTAAAACGATACTTATACTTTGTAAAAAACAAGAAATTATCATAGGCTTCAAGTTTTTTTTGAGGTCTATGAACCAGAGTGTCTTAAACAACTAGCTTTTAATATTTTAAAAATTTATTATCTTAACGTTTCAGTGAGATTAAAGGTCTGGGGTGTTAAAGATCCCCACTTATACAGTCCTTAAAAGGTAAGGTAAAATTCTCTTTTGATGCACCAGTTAATTTTTGGGAATTCAAAATTCCCCCTGGAGATTACTCTTAAAGATCGTTGCACATCTTTCTATAACTCAAGCAAAAAACTAAATAACCATTTTATAATTTTTTATCAATATTTTAAGTTCTTCTCATCAGACAGTAGTGCTATAGATGAAAACTCTACCGTATTTTTTTTAACATTATCTGAGTTAACTATTCATCTTTGTTAGACTTAAATATTAACGTATCTCCTTTGTCTGATATAAAATCTCCCGAAGTCATATCTGAAGGTTCAGGCAACTCAATAAAACGTTCACGATGCTTATCTAAATAAAAAACTCTTTTTTTAGGAAGCTTGTAAAAAGATTGCTCATTTAATTGAGCCTCTGTTTTTGCTGGTGGAGTATAGCCTTCTGTTTCCTCGAGAGCTATTGGGTAAGATGTTTTAGATGTATAGCCTCTTATCATAGGTATTGTTCTTTTAGTGAAAAATGAATCTATAAGAGTTGCAGATCTTCGAAACATTGCATTAGCAGGGGAGGTCTCCATCATTGCTACAATTACTGCTAATGTAAGACAAGGAATGTAGGTTTTTTCTAAGAACATAGCACGGGGCCCTTTTGGTGTTACATAACGTGAATAAACAAAATATCTACAGTAAAGTCTTACGCACTTACACTCAGTATCTTCTTTTTTAAAATGTTAATCAATGCACTTCTCAATATCTTTTTAATTTTCTTTTGCTTAGACAGAGTGTATTGCTGATAAAATAGGTAAAAAAATAAAATATATTATCTATTATAAATATTTATTGTTTTTTATTAAAAGTAATTTGTATGTTTACGATAATATATTCTCTATTTATTGAATGTAGTAAATGAAGCGTTTAATTTATTAAGGTTTGTTAAGACAGTGTGTTGGCTATCTGAAAAATTATTTAGCATTTTCTAATGTTGCCTTAGCTTTTCTGCGTCTCGCTGGTCACTTTCTAAACATGTAAAAAGTTTTTTTTACGGGGTGAATTTAGCGTTGCCTACGTAACGAAAAACTTTTGATAAGGATGATTCTGGTTACGCTCATGTTTCATCTGGTTGTGTTAATAACTGGCAATAAATGTTTTGTTGAAAGTAATAGGTTTGAGTGGTTTTCATATTTTTGAAAAACTCTTTCAAATAACATTTGAACAGCGGCTTGAGAGAAAGGATCTATTTCATCGTAGAAATTATGAATTTTTTTACAGTTATCAAAAAAATGCATGAGAGCCTTATCAGAGGTGCGGCTTATTTTTTCCTCATATTCATTAAAAATATTTTTTTTATTATATTTTTTAACATAACTCTCATCTTTTTCTGAATCTAAAAAGTCTAAATTCTGTTGTATTCTCCGAATGGGAATAAAAGTCTTGCACCATATACACTCATTAAACGAATCTGCATTAAACTCAAGCAATTGAGTATTATAACAAAATGCTTGATTCAAATAAAATAAAGAAATTATAAAAGCTATTCTAATGATCTTTAGCATCTTAATTAACTCCTTTTGAGATATACACCTTAACCTCGTACCCTTCATTTTTGATAAAAGGTTGAAAAATAAGAAACCACACTACAAATCTTGAAATTATTCTTTTGTATTGCAAAGTAATTTTATTGTTTTAAAAAAAAGATAATAAACAATAAAGATCTTAATGCCCAATCAGATTTTATTCTTTCAAGGAAATGCTTCCTCTTTTAAATTGCTATCTATTTGATCTATATTTAAAAAATAATCCAGCAT
>JAIEOZ010000028.1 GCA_019750035.1 Alphaproteobacteria bacterium
TTTGTTTCTTTAACCAACTCTATATGAGAAGGATTAATCGGTTCCCAAAAGCTAGGCCAACCTGTTTTGGAATCAAATTTTGCGGCTGAACTATAAAGGGGGTAGTCACCTCCACAACAAGCGCACATATACGTACCTTCCATAGAGAAATTATCGTAAATGCCAGAAAAAGCTTTTTCTGTCCCTTTTTGTCGACACACATGATAAGTTTCCCCAGAAAGGTTTTTCTTCCAGAAAGTATCCGGTTGGTGCTTATAATCCATGGTTGAAGTCTCCTTATTTTGAGTCACTATCTCAACGCAGCTGCCTCTCAGTGGCCACAAGAGGATTCCTCCTAAAAATATTAAATATTTTAAGTATTTCATCCTTATATTCTGTCCTTGAAACCACATAAAAATTTAAATTAACTTTATTTTTATAGAATGTAGTTAAATTTATGTAAATATAAGGAAAATTTTTTATATGGTGCAGAAAAATATCATAAAATGGCTTCCTCTTTTTGTTTTAATCTTGTTGCTTTTTTTATTTTACGGACTGGGGTTTGCGCATTATTTTACGTTTTCAGGCTTGCAGTACTCTCATGACTTTTTAAGAGCATGGGTAAACCATTATTATCTAATTTCTCTTTTCATATTTGCGCTTTTGTATGTGGTCGTTGCCGCTGCCTCTCTCCCCATTGCTGCTTTTTTAACGATTGTCGGAGGATTTCTTTTTGGCCCCGTGATCAATCTTCTGATTGTGGATATTTGTGCAACGCTTGGAGCCGTTCTTCTTTTCCTTGCTATTAAAACAACATTCGGCGAGATTTTGCAAAAGAAAGCAACACCTTGGATGAGAAAAATGGAAAAAGGATTTCAAAAAAATTCCTTCTCTTACCTCATCTTTTTAAGGCTTATCCCTATTTTTCCTTTTTGGGCGGTAAACATTTGCGCAGCTCTTTTAAATGTTCCCCTAAAATTTTTTTTATTGGCAACAGTGATTGGAATTTTACCAGGCACCTTTGTTTACTCCCTTCTCGGGAACGGACTTGAAGTGCTTTTAAAAGAAGGGAAAACTCCCAATATGTCTACCCTATTTAAACCCGAAATTTTCTGGCCTCTTTTTGGGCTTGCCTTTCTCTCTCTCCTTTCAATACTCTATAAAAAAAGGAAAAACAAAGATGAAGGTTGATATCTGCGTCATTGGAGCAGGATCAGGCGGTTTAAGCGTAGCTGCAGGAGCGGCTCAACTGGGCGCTTCCGTCGTCCTTATTGAAGGACGTAAAATGGGAGGAGACTGTTTAAATTATGGGTGCATCCCTTCTAAAGCCTTACTAGCGGCTGCCAAGCGAGCAAATATTTTTTCTTCATCTAAAGCCTTTGGCATTCAACAATCAAAACCCAAGATTAATTTTGAGGAACTTCATGATCATATTCACGACGTCATAGCCACTCTTGCGCCTCAAGATTCAGTTGAAAGATTTAAGGCACTTGGCGTTAGCGTCATTCAAGAGAAAGCCCGTTTTCTCTCACCAACCCTCGTCCAAGCTGGCAAGATACAGATTGAAGCTAAATATTTTGTGATTGCAACAGGATCTTCTCCAGCTATTGTCCCTCTTCCGGGAATTGAAACCATCCCTTATTTAACCAATGAAACAATATTTGATCTTAAGGAAAAACCTAAGCACTTGATTGTTATAGGGGGAGGACCCATCGGCTGCGAACTCGCTCAAGCATATCGATTACTTGGGGTGGAAACGACAATCATAGAAGCCTTTACTCTTTTACCAAAAGAAGATCCTGAGATTGTTCATATTTTTAGAAAACGGCTTTTATCAGATGAAATTGATATTTTTGAGGGTGCTAAAGTACTTTCTGTCTCTCAAGAAAAAACCTCCGTTCATATTCATGTTGAGCATGAAAACAAGAGAATTCTTCTTCAGGGGTCTCATCTTTTAATGGCCACAGGACGCAAAGCCAACGTAACGGATTTAGGCCTTAAAGAAGCAGGCGTTCACTACACCCCAAAAGGAATTGAGGTTAATAAGCGCCTTAGAACCTCTAACAAAAGGATTTATGCCATTGGGGATGTAACGGGAGGATATCAGTTTACCCATATCGCTTCCTATCACGCTCAAGTCGTGATTAAAAATTGTCTTTTTCATCTCCGCACAAAAGTTAATTATCGAGCCTTACCTTGGGTAACCTATACAAGTCCAGAGGTCGCCCATATAGGGATGATGCCGCACGAAGCCCCACCGAATAGCCAGACACTTCTCTGGTCTTATAAGGATTGTGATAGAGCTCAAGCGGAACGAGAAACGGAAGGATGCATCAAAGTCACGACAACACGCCGTGGTCATATTTTAGGGGTTTCCATTATTGGGGCAAATGCAGGAGAATTAATTCTTCCTTGGGGACTCTTAATTGAGAAAAAACTTAAAATTCAAGCGCTTGCTGATCTTATTGTCCCCTACCCTACTCTTTCAGAAATAAATAAAAAAGTGGCAAGCTCATTTTACACCCCCCTTCTTTTTTCACCTCTTACCAAAAAAATAGTGAAATTTCTTTTGAAAGCCATCCCATGATCGAAGCTTATTTCAGACCTTTTTACCAAAAAATTTTAGGAAACCCGATAGCTCTTTTTTTGGGAAAATTTCTTTCTCCCAATGGGATCACTCTCTTAAGCGTCCTGACAGGCATTGGAATTATCCCTGCTTTATTTTATGATCAGGGGGCTTTAGCCCTTTGTCTCCTCGTTCTCTCTGGACTATTCGATACCCTTGATGGAACAGTGGCTCGCCTTTATCAAAGCAGTACCTCTTTGGGAACGGTTGCAGATATTGTTGGGGATAGAATTGTTGAATTTTCTATTCTTTTAAGTTTTTTCCTTGTAGCCCCCGAGAGTCACTCTTTAAGTTGCTTCATCATGTTAGGAAGTGTGCTGATTTGCGTAACTTCCTTTCTTGTTGTGGGGATTTTTTCAGAAAACACCTCGCATAAGAGTTTTCATTATAGTCCAGGTCTTATAGAGAGGCCAGAAGCCTTCGTTTTTTTTGGAGCTATGATGCTTGTGCCCAATTTTTTTAACTTCCTCGCGGCTCTATTTTCTTTTCTTGTTTTCTTAACGGCATTTTTACGATTGTTGGAATTTAAACGCTCCTTCTCAGTTTTGAGGAATCCTCCCTGCTGACATTGTGAGCAGATTTAACATGTTAAATCAGAATCTAAAACTTCGAATTTTTGTACCAATACGTGATCTGCGTGCTTTTGATAACGCAAAAGAATTGACATCTCTTAATTTTAAGTTAATCTAAAATTAGCCTATATGAGATAGGTTTTCTTAACAAATGGAGGCGTTTAATGTCCGTTTCCCATTATCTTGTATCTCTTAAGCGTAAATATGCATATCTCAATACCTTAATTCAGGATGAGCTTTCACGCCCACTCCCTGATTCTATCCTTCTCTTTGACCTTAAGATAAAACGTCTGCGACTTAAGGAAAAAATTTGCAGTCTCATTTAAAGATTTTTTTCAGCAATTCTCTCTTCAAAGGCCTATGCTACTCGCTAGGCCGTTGAAGGCGAGTGCGCCTTTCCTTTGACGAAGCGTGTAAGATCATTTACAGTTAATACCCCCCCCTATAATGATTCACTAGGACAACATGCTAAATGATATAGAAAACTTAGTTCAAGGCTACCGACGATTTCGCAAGCATTATTTCAGTGAACAAAATTCTGCCTTTGAAGATCTTGTCCGCCTAGGACAACGACCAAAGGTTTTAATGATTGCCTGCTCTGATTCACGCGTTGATCCTGCCATTGTTATGGACTGCCAGCCAGGAGATTTATTTGTCATTCGCAATGTGGCCAATTTAGTCCCTCCTTTTGAGGATGATCAATCTTATCATGGGACGAGCGCTGCTTTGCAGTTTGGGATCTGTGGTCTTGGGATTCGGCATGTCATCCTTTTCGGCCATACCCAGTGTGGCGGCATTCAAGCCCTTTTGGAGCAAGCGCCAGAAACATGCGAACAAAAAGGTTTTATTGCAAAGTGGATGGAACTAGCCAAGCCCGCTCATGAGGCTGTTCTCAAATATCACAAGGAAGCAACTCTTGATGAAAAAAACACACTCTGTGGACAATATTCTCTTATAAATTCGCTGAGAAATTTACAAACCTTTCCCTGGATTATAGAGAGAGTGACAGGAGGGTCCTTATTCCTCCATGCATGGAACTTTGATCTTGTTCAAGGCGTGATTGAGGTCTTTGATGAAAAAGAAAATTGTTTTAAAAAATTAAAAGAAAAGAACGATTTCCAGGGGTCATGAAAATACACTCCACAGTGGAGTAGGCATCGAAGAAGCGCTATTTTACCTTGGCAAAATGTACTGGGAAGGCCAAGTTGAAGGCAGTCTATCAATAGCCAATAGGGTAAAGGCTATACAAGTTGTATAAACCAAGTGACAGAAAAGAAACTTAAGAAAGCAGAGGATAAACTTAAAACAATTCTCGACTTATGTTAATAAAAAAATAATCAATTTAACGATTTATTATTAACTATATGATAAATTTGTTTTTAAAGAATAATTTCTTAATATTAAAGGAAGATTAATATGAAATTTCTTTTAATGACAACGATGGCTTTGGGCATTGTTTTAATGCTTAACAACCATCAAGTTGCTGCAGCTACTCTAAATCAAACGATAGCTACTAACACATCTCATGACAATATTGTGCTTGTAAGGGGAGGATGTGGTTGGGGACACCATCGGAATTGGGGGGGATGGTGTGTCCCGAATTGGGGCGGCGGTTGGCATCATTGGCATCATTGGCACAGGTGGTAGGTTTAGTCGTGCGCCGCTGAGATTCTTTATAAAATAGATATGCCTTTAAAACAGGTTAGAATCAGTTTGTGTTTCTTCTTTAATTAATCTCTCG
>JAIEOZ010000244.1 GCA_019750035.1 Alphaproteobacteria bacterium
AATACCCCCCGTTTTTGAATGCTCTCGGTTTTTTTAAATAAAAATTAAACATTATGTTATATAAATATATTATCAAAATAAGGAGGATTTTAAAATGAAAATATTATATTTAACGCTAGTATTTACGTATCTAATTATGACATCGAACAGCATAGTGTATGCAAAATGTATTCCGGAAGGAAACCAAAGCAGAGCAACTTGTGAAGGAGAAGTTGAAAAAAATCTGGAAAATTGCATAAATGACGCAAAAAATTCATTAAATAGTCTAGAAGGAGGCGCGGATACCGTTGATCAAAGGAGTTATTATCAACAGCAATTAGCTTACGGTTGTGCGCAAAAACACACTTTTCATAAGCATTGCGATACATGTCAAAATCCATAACTGCTAGTTTATTTTCTCATTGCGTATCGATTTTCAAACCACTGTAAAAGATCAATTACTTCATTCCGGATTTCCTGATAGAGTGCTATAAGCTGGTTTTTATGGTACTCTATCTCTTCCTGTTTATTATTTCTTAGTATTTTAAGTAACTTTTTATCTTTTTGAGGGTAGCCAACAAAGGTTAAAAGAGGTACATAATCACTGTAATTAATTAACCTTTCTAACTGAACACCGGTATCCGTTTTTTTTCTGAACGGGATTTTTTGATCTATTGTTACTTTTTCTATACCTATAATTTTTTCCTCTTTTATGTGTATTGCTTCTTCATCTTCAATGTAAGTCAATTGTGCTTGAGGATATAAAGAAGTTAGTATTTCCATATCTATAGCAAGAGCCTCATCAAAAGATAGTCTAAATCCCTGAGAAACCCTCTCCCACATATCTTTAAAATAAGCTTTATAGCATTCGCTATCTGCTAATTCTTTCTCCCTAATTGGCTTAGGAGTAAATTCATGATTTATTAAAAAAAATCCAAAGTGAGCCTTTTTAAAATCTTCAATTCTTTCTTCTTTTTGAATAGAGTGGTAAACTTTTTTAAAGAGTGTTATCCTTGTTAGAAAATCAGTAGCATTAAGAGTATGACTAAAATTATGCTGTAAATCATGCAAAATAGACTCGTAAAAAGTATATTTTCTACCATGAATATAAGCATCTTTTTTTAAAGGAACTCCAATAGGCAAAACACCATTTACCCATAGAAAATTCCATGTTTGTAATCCAAACCGAGCATCATGATCAATAATAGGTAATTGAGGTATAGTGCCTTGATGACTTAATGGAGTTAGGTTATCATCCCCTCTAATAGAGAGTTCTTCTAAAAATGCAGAATAATCCCACCCTTTTGATTTTTCTTTTTTAAAATGTTTGTGAAATTGTAAAAGACGATGCGTCGGATCAATAACCATTGATGTTTTTAGGCTAATATATAGTACTCTTGGAAGAGTAAGTTTACAATTTTCCGAACAAATATTTACTTCTTCTATTAAGCTATTCAACTTTTGATCTTTGGGATCATTTGGATAGAGGAGTGTTTTTGCTTTATTTATTCCTTCTAAAACAAGTTGTTTGAATTCAGGGAAGTTATCTTCTGTCGTAGAATGTTCTTTTAAAATTTCAATAAAGTACTGGGCTTTATCCCAATGGGAAATTAATAATGGATGCGAAATGCGCGGCGTATCTTCAATAAAATCTTTAGGAAAATTTGTTGCTTTAAGAGCAACAGAATAGAAAAAAAATATATATGTCAGAAGTGATATCCCATATTTTGAATACATTTTAAAAACTCCATTTTTTATAATATAAATAAGTTATCTTATATTTAGATAAATTACAACTATCTAAAGGCAGCTATTATGTCGTTTTTCAAAGTGGAGTTCAATTCTTTGAGAGAAAATCTAGAGATATCTGATCGTATTTTTTCTAAGCGAAGTTCATTTTTGTCATAGATGAGTTCATTATGTTGTTCTTTTATCATAGTTAAGTTCATTTTATGTAATTGCCTTGGATAGCATGGGAATCATTTTAAACGTAAATTACCCCTTTTAGAATGTTGGAAAACAGCGAACCTATTTTATTCATCTAGATTTTATAATACTTAAAAATTGTATTGCTGAACTCTACTTTGACAAAATTTGAACTTCACTTTGAAAAATGACAAGTGTTAATTGGCATTCAAATTTGACCCCTCTGAAATGGAAAAATTTTTTGGAGTTCATTTGTGTAAAAGGCTAAAGGCGGGGTTAAAATTGGACGCCATTTTCCCTTGAAAAAGGGTCAAAGGATAGAGCCAATTAACATTGTGAGGTGAGAGATGAAGAAAACGGTAGTTTTAGCGCTGGCTCTCTTTCTTCTTTTTAGTATGGACGAAGGAAACTGCGGTTATTTTATTGAATATCCAGATTTTGGAGTTGAGGATCCTCCCAAAACGGAACGGAAGCAAAAAGGCCATCTATATATTGAAGATATTGTTGAAGAAGATATGCTAAGAGGGCCGAATATTGAAGGAATTAATTTAAGAGCAAATCGTTTAACGACAGAAGGTATGCGTTATCTGGTGGCGATTATAACAAGCCCGGAAAATGCTGAGCGATTTAAGAATCTTAAATACATTAATTTAACAGCTAATCCAGTGGATGTTAATGTTTTTGAAGTATGCCGACCTCTTTTAGAAAGGGAGACATTTAAGTTTCTTGACATCCGTCGTACACCTGCCAGTGAGACCTCTGTATTTTTTTATACCTTAGAATCAACATTTCCAGAAGTATGGCGTAAAATAATATATATACCGCCATGTACTTAGGCCATTTTAAAGATAAAAAAGAAATATATAGAATACATAAAGCCTACCATGATCTAGATTTATGGAACTGAATCTCTTTTGGGAGGCGATCGCGGCATTAGGGATGGAGAAGAGCGGCTTTTGCAAAAATCTAATTTGCTCAGCAAAGAAAAGGCGCTTTTCTGCCAAAAACAGACAAGCATCTGGCAGAAATGATTCTAAAACGAGGGGATGTTTAAAAGGAGCGGGGAGGCTGTAAATCTAAATAATTTTACTTTATGTAAAGATAAAAAGTATTTAAAAATAAAATAGGGAAATTAAGATGAATAATAAAATTCTAGGCATTATAATTATGGTTTGCCTTCTAGCAACTTCTGCTTATAGTGTAAATTATAAACGTTTGAAATTGGAAGCGGATACATACCAGCACAGAATATGGGCTAGAGTTCCTAGCGAGGAACAAATGATTAAAAGAAGCTTATCATTTTTAACAGAGAAAGAGGAATTTGATCCAAAATATACGCAACCTGAGAGTTTTCTACAATTTTATCAAGATACAACTGAAGAAATAAAGAATGAATATTTTATGCAATTTGCGACAGTTTGTAAAAAAATATATGAGGAAGGTAAATTTAAAGATAAAATAAGTATATATATGCTTTTTGAGGAGGTAAAAAAAATGTCTTTAAAACATTTAGCTTTACTTAGAAAACTGGAGAAATTTAAGCAACAAGAGGCCACCAAAGTTAAGGAAATAGATGTAGAGAGCATGCTAGATTATTTTTTAAATATAGATCAATTAGATAGCAATTTAAAAGCGGAAATATTTCATTAATAAAATAATAATTCTTTGGAAAACAAAGTCTGGTTCAGCATAAAGATATTTATCTTTTATTAACTTTTCTTCAAGATACCAAATTTATTTTGCAATACAAGAGAATGATTTCAAGGTTTGTCTTATGGTTCCTTACTTTTCAACCTTCTATCAAAAATGAAGGGTAACGAGATTAAGATGTATATCTCAAAAGGAATTCAGTAAGATGGAAAAAATTATTAGAATAGTTTTTATAATTAATTTACTTTATTTGAATCAAGCATTTTGTTATAACACTCAATTACTTGAGTTTAACGCAGATTCGTTTAATGAGTGCATATGGTGCAAGACTTTTATTCCTATTAAGAGAATTCAACAGAATTTGGGCTTTTTAGACCCAGAAAAAGACGAGAGTTATGTTAAAAAATATAATGAAAAAAATATTTTTAATGAATATGAAGAAAAAATAAGTCGTACTTCAGATAAGGTGCTCAAATTTTTTTTTGATAACTGTAGAGAAATTTATAGTTTCTACGATGAAATAGATCCTTTCTCTCAAGCTGCTGTTCAGATGCTCTTTGAAAGAGTTTTTCAAAAATATGAAACCCGCTCAAACCTACTTTTTTCAACAAAACATTTATTGCCAGTGATTTATACAAGCAAATGAAGCATGAGCATAAAGGTATTGAGTTATTAAACACATTAGCAATAGGTGTATGCAGTCCCTTTATATTCAATTCGCTTGCTTTATCGAGGGAAATTGTAATACGGCAGCACCGAGCTAAGAGTTTTTACTGCTCCACTGTTCCTTACACTCTCCATATTGTACTTTTGCTTAATAAAACCCAGTTTTTAATAGAGGTTACAGATGAAGCTGGCCTCTAAAATAAAAAAATTATATAATTGTACTCATGAAAAAACAGATGATTCCTATCAATCCATCATATGATAAGTCGATAGACAGAATTTATGATCAAATTTCCCCTCTCATTCGTCATGCACGAGAAAGTGTTATGCGAGCCATTGATACAACGATGGTTCATACCTATTGGAATATTGGTAGGTATATCGTGGAAGAAGAGCAAACTGGTGAAACCAGAGCGGAGTATGGTAAGGAGCTTTTGCGTAAACTTTCTGCACGTTTAAATAAGGAATTTGGAAAAGGGTTTGGGCTTTCTACCCTTGAAGATGTTCGCAAGTTTTATCTTGTTTATTCTCTTTCGCCTATAAAATCCCACGCAGTGCGTGGGGAATTAGAGATGCCCAATTTTCAACCCAATTTATCCTGGACGCATTATCGTCTTCTTATGCGTGTGACCCGTCCTGAAGCTAGGAGCTTTTATGAAATAGAAGCAAGTCATGACGCCCTCGCAAAGCGAGGGGCTTGACGGTTATGAGCAGCCCGGAGGGCTGCCAGGTTGTATCAATAG
>JAIEOZ010000078.1 GCA_019750035.1 Alphaproteobacteria bacterium
TGGCAGGTTTCTTTATTGCTCTTGTTTCAACTCACCTTTTTCATGCCCTTCTTATCTTTCCCCGGACACCAGTGCGCCTACGCGGGAATGACACCCGTCGGTAGGGAACACGGTATCTTCACGTTCAATAGATATATTTGGTCAAAGTTTAAAAATATTCATTAATTTTTTATTAAATATTAAAACAAATTGATTATGGTTAAATCCAATAAAATAGCCTGAAACTTTATAATTGAAGGATAAATTATGACAACTCACCATACTGCATCAGAAACTCACAAACGTTTAGAGAATTTCACCACGAAAGATATTAAAGATCTTGTTCAGCAACATGGAAAAGCAATAGAGGGCGATAAAGAATTTATCTTGAAAGAACCCGCCGTAACAGATGCAAATCTTCAGGCGATCGTCTATGACCCCCATCTTGAAATAAAATCTATTGGAAGCCAAACGAAAAGTGGAGAAATGTACTACGATCTGCGATCCGATGGAAAACAAGTTAGAATCAAGGTGACTTGTCATCAAATTAAATAGCTAAAAAGCTATGCTGCCCTGAAGGGAAGTGCCTGTTGCTTCCCTTCAGAGGGCAACGAAAAACCTGCGAGGCACATAAATGGGAACTATTCTTTTAATTATTCTAATCCTCATCTTAGTTGGTGCTTTACCAACGTGGGAGCATAGTCGTGAGTTGGGGGTATGGACCTAGTGGGATTATCGGCGTTATTCTTATCGTGCTTGTTGTATTGCTCCTTTTAGGACGAATATAATTTCAAGGCTTTAGGCTCCGCCTTCTTGACATCTTTTGGGGAAGGCGGAGATTGAGCATGCGGAACAAAGGTCTTTCTCGTAATTTTAGAAATGATAATAAAATCTTTTTTAATCTCTAAAGATAACCCCAACTTTAGCGCTCGTTGCCTCAAAATATTCTTTTGTGAATGTCGCGGCTTTCATTGGATTGTAGACTTTACAACTGAAAATATCGATAAACCCCGAATTGGTTTCGTCGGCAAAATGTCCAGAAATAAGGGAAGTCTCAATGAATTGGGTCATAGAATACCCCAAAACTTCATCTTTTTCGCCAAAAGTTATGATTGTGGGATCTCCAAATCTTCTCATATCGATGAGGTCTGAAAGGTCAAACATATATTGTTTTAAGTGATCATATGATTTAATTATTTTTGGGCTGCACTTTTTTAGATCTATAGAGGTGAGCATTCCCCAGCTTTTTAAGCGGTGATATTCCTTTTCAAACTCTTTAAAATCAAAAGTTTTTTCTAATTCTGCCAATGAAAAAAGATTGTTTCTCATTATGGGATTATCCTTTATAAGTGCCTTGCCTGACCAGCTTCAGTAAGTTTGTGGCTAGTATTTTTGTAGAGAGGTTAACGTCATTTTTTTACCTTTATGTTATTTAAGTTTCCAATTGTTCTCATCAAGAAATTTCTGAATTTCCTTTTGAGTTTGATCTTTTTGATAGCCGTATTTTGTTTGTAAGAATCCCTCAAGCTCTTCATAGGAACCCTCAATTTTAGTGATATCATCATCTGTTAATTTGCCCCATTGTTGCTTCAACTTTCCTTTAATTTCATGCCAATGTCCTTTGAAAATATCTTTATTCATCATTTTTCTCCTTAAGTTATCAAGAATACGCGGTATTTTGCACGTCATTGGGACTCTATGATGAAAGGAGTTAATTTTTAGTGAAGAGAGGATCTCTAAAACCATGTCCATCAGAGCATAAAAAAACCCTCGTTCTTTTTTAGAACGAGGGTTTGGATTGTGGGAAAAAGAGCCTTATTTGGCTAAAATAGCCAGCAGCAATAAGGCGACGATGTTAATGATCTTAATCATGGGGTTTATGGCAGGGCCGGCCGTGTCTTTATAAGGATCACCAACCGTATCTCCCGTGACAGCCGCCATATGAGCTTCAGACCCTTTCCCTCCATGAAGTCCATCTTCGATGTACTTCTTCGCATTATCCCATGCGCCACCCCCAGAGGTCATGGAAATAGCCACAAAAAGACCTGTTACGATGGTTCCCAACAGCATAGCTCCCAGAGTCGTGAAGGCTTCAGCTTGACCGGATGTCCAGGCAATCACGAAATAAACAAGGGGAGGGGCCAAAACGGGGAGTAAGGAAGGAAGAATCATTTCCCGAATGGCGGCTTTTGTCAGAATATCCACAGCTTTACCGTATTCAGGTTTCGCTGTTCCTTCCATAATCCCTTTGATTTCACGGAATTGACGACGAACTTCCATAACAACCTCTGCTCCAGCGCGTCCCACAGCCATCATTCCCAAAGATCCAAAAAGGTAAGGTAAAAGACCTCCGAGAAAAAGGCCGACAACCACATAGGGATTTTGAAGTTGAAAGTTGATGTTCAGATTCGGAAAGAAGTGTGACAAATCTTCAGTATACGCTGCGAAAAGAACCAAGGCCGCAAGCCCTGCTGAACCAATGGCATAGCCCTTGGTGACAGCTTTTGTTGTATTGCCCACCGCATCTAAGGCGTCCGTAATTTTCCGGACAGATTCTGGCAAATCAGCCATTTCCGCAATACCGCCTGCATTATCGGTCACGGGACCGTAGGCATCTAAGGCGATAATGATTCCCGCTAAGGCGAGCATTGTTGTTGCGGCAATACCTATGCCAAAAAGGCCAGCATTCGTATAAGAGACAAGGATGCCACCGCAAATGACAAGCACAGGTAAAGCTGTGGCTTCCATAGAAACAGCAAGTCCTTGAATGATATTGGTGGCATGGCCTGTTACAGAAGCTTGCGCGACGCTACGTACTGGACGGTAGTGGGTTGAGGTATAATATTCAGTAATCCAGACGAGAAGACCAGTAACGATAAGTCCTGTTAAGGCGCTGTAGAGAATATTCATACCTGTAAAGGTCTTTCCTTCCACGACTAAAGGTTGATCAAGTCCAATAAGATTGAAGGTCACCCAGACAATAAGGCCCGCTGAAATGATCGATGCGGCGAGAAGTCCTTTATAAAGGGCGGCCATAACGTTTGTGCTAGACCCTAAGCGAACAAAGAAGGTTCCAATCACCGATCCGACAATACATACAGCGCCAATTGCTAGGGGATAAACCATGAGAATTTCTTGAGTTTCGCCTGTAAAGAAAAGAGCCGCCAGCTGCATCGTGGCAACAATTGTGACAACATACGTTTCAAAGAGATCGGCGGCCATTCCTGCACAGTCTCCGACGTTATCGCCAACGTTATCTGCAATCACCGCAGCATTTCGAGGATCATCTTCAGGGATTCCGGCTTCAATTTTTCCAACCAGGTCAGCACCCACATCGGCGCCTTTGGTAAAAATTCCTCCCCCCAGACGGGCAAAAATGGAAATAAGTGAGGCTCCAAAGCTTAAAGAAAGCAAAGCTTCCATAATATGGCGTGTTGTTTCTTCCTCATGACGGAGATACATGTAATAAAGCGTTACTCCTAAAAGCCCTAGTCCAACCACCAACATTCCGGTAATGGCCCCTGACTTAAAGGCGATATCAAGGGCAGGAACAAGACCTTTACGGGCCGCTTCTGTGGTTCTTACATTGGCTCTTACGGATACATTCATTCCAATGTAGCCTGCCACTCCAGATAAAAAAGCGCCGCCGACAAAGCCAATTGCGGCGTGCTTTCCTAAAACCCAAGCCAGAATGGCTGCCACAATCACACCCACCAATGCAATGGCCGTATATTGACGATTTAAGTAAGCATTCGCGCCCTCTTGGATCGCCGCTGCAATTTCTCGCATCCGCTCCGTTCCCGTGGGACAGGCAAAAACTTTTCGACTCGCATACGCGCCATATAAAAGAGCGAGAAACGCGCAGGCTAGAATATAAAAGTAGAGTGTCGACATTTTTTATCCTTATGTTGGTTGCATTTTTTATGATTTTTTGAATTCGAAAAAATCACTTTTATACATGGCAAGAAAGATGCCAGAAACTCGTTCCTGGAGCAATGGGTTTATGTGGAATCTATGGAGATATTGAGTCTTATAGGCTCATAAATTGAGGAAACTATGCGATAATTACGAAATTTACTGGGATATTTTTGCCCGTTTTACGTACAAATATATTTTTTTACGATCTGATAAGATTCATTAATGACTTTAAGCTGTTCTTCGGCTCGTTCATTCCCAGGATTAAGATCGGGGTGGTAACGTTTCACTAGTTTTTTATACTGTTTTTTAAGCGCTTCTATTGTTAAGGGGAGGGCAAGCTCAAGCGTGCCTAGCGCTTTTTGCAGCTCTTTCGGAAGGGTAGGAGGAAGGGGGGCGGTTTTGAAAACAGGACTCAACCCATCAAAATAACGGGCGTTCTCTAAAAGGGTGCGCCACCCTCCGATCGGCCAAGACGGTCGGTTCCAAGTGATATCGGAAACACGGCTGGCTTCCACTTCTTCAGGACTCATGCCACGATAAAAATCCCAACTCTTATTATATTCTCGCACGTGATCCAAACAGAACCAAAAGTATTCATGTAAGTGATAAGGATTTTTGGGAGCGCGGAATTCTGCCGCAAGTTCACAGCTTTCCTGATCACAAAGCCGCAGTTTAGGCGCTGTTTCATAGGTTGAGTCTAGAGGAATAAAACGAGGTTTTCTCATAATGTTATATACTTGGTGAGTTTTGAAAAAAAATCAAGAGAGGGATTTGATTTTTCCATTGAGAATTTTGATTAGCAGAGGAGTTTTTTATAAGTTATACTCATTGGACGTGAAGATACCTTATTTTGTTTTCTTCTGATCATCCCCGCGCAGTTGCATAGGCGTTAACTTAAGAAATAAGCTGTTGAAAAATATAATAAAATGGTAGACATTTTGTATTAATATTAGATGTGCCTGGATTGCTTCGCTCCGCTCGCAATGACGAATATCTTTTTTTTTCAATAGATTGCATTATTTTTAATCCATAATTCACGTTGGTAGATAGAAAAAATTCAACGAAAAAATTATTATGCGTTTATATCATAGGGGAGATGCAAAAATTG
>JAIEOZ010000103.1 GCA_019750035.1 Alphaproteobacteria bacterium
GCCCCTTCGCACTTTCCTTCAATAGGTTTGTTGTTTTCTCCCATAATGACAGGATAAATTCCAAAAAAAGGTTTAGAAGCCGAACCTGCTTTTGAAGGGACAAGATGAGGAAGAGCAGAAATCATAATACCACCTGTTTCTGTCTGCCACCACGTATCTAGGATTTGGCAAGACCGATGGCCAATATTATTGTTATACCACTCCCAGGCTTCAACGTTGATCGGCTCTCCTACTGTTCCCAGAAGACGTAAAGATTTTAACTGCGCACGTTGAGGCCACTGATCTCCTTCCTTCATAAGCGCACGGATGGCCGTAGGAGCTGAATAAAAAATCGAGACACCATATCGATCGACCATCTCCCATAGTCGTGCAGGGGTGGGATAAGTAGGAATACCTTCATAGATTAAGACTGTAGCCCCATTGGCAAGGGGTCCGTAAACAACGTAACTATGGCCTGTAATCCACCCTATGTCTGCCGTACACCAATACACATCCTCTTCTTGAAGATCAAAAACACGCTGATGCGTAAGAGAGGCATAGACTAAATATCCCCCTGTT
Source organism: Alphaproteobacteria bacterium (assembly GCA_019750035.1). Taxonomy (GTDB): domain Bacteria; phylum Pseudomonadota; class Alphaproteobacteria; order UBA9655; family UBA9655; genus UBA9655. Next base: position 559 of record JAIEOZ010000103.1, read on the forward strand.
GTGTGTAAAACGCCTTTTGGCTTTCCCGTTGATCCTGAAGTATACAAAATGAAAAGAGGATCCTCAGCCTTCATTTCAACGAACCCACACACGGGTGAGGCTTCTGCCATCAACTCATGATACCAAAAATCACGGTCTTCGTACCAACTCGCCTCGCCTCCTTTATGATTCACTACAATGCATGTTTGAACAGAGGAACATTCCTTAAGAGCTTCATTCACATTTTCTTTCAAAGGAATTTTCTTATCCCCCCGCATACTTGCATCCGCTGTAATAATCACAGTTGAAGCTGAGTCCCGAATCCTATCGGCGAGGGATTTCGCTGAAAACCCACCAAAAACAACGGAATGTATGGCTCCAATTCTTGCACAAGCCAGCATAGCAACAATAGCTTCGGGAATGAGGGGCATATAAATTGTTACACGATCCCCTTTTTGAACAGCCTTGCTTTTAAGAACATTCGCAAAGCGACAGACCTCGTCAAAAAGCTCTTGATATGTTAACGACCGCCGCTCATCAGAATGATCCCCCTCCCAAATGAGGGCAATCTTTTGAGCACGCGCTGGAAGATGTCGGTCTAAACAATTCTGGGAAGCATTTAAAGTCCCATCTTGATACCATTGAATGTGAACATTCCCCTCAAAACTTCCTTCTTGAATTTTTGTATAAGGCTTAATCCAATCGATACGCCGCCCTTCTTTCTTCCAAAAAGCTTCTGAATCCATTAAAGAGGCTTGATAGAGATCTTCATAGGTTTCCATGATTGAGAGGTCCTCTTTTTTTTGAATCTTATAACTCATTTACCCATGCTGATAAGAATTTCCCATGAAGATGTATCAATAGGCATCACAGACAGTCGGGACTGACGAACCAAGGCGAGGTGTTGAAGGCGAGAATCTTCTTTAATTTTTTTTAATGAAACCGGATCAGCAAAGGAACGGACGGCTTTAACATCCACCATTCCAAATCGTCCTGAAAGGTCAGAAGGATCGGGATAGTAAGATTTTACAATTTCTACGACTCCCATGATTTTCTTCTCTTTTCCTGAATGGTAGAAAAAAGCAAGATCCCCTATTTTCATGGCCTTAAGATTATGGCTGGCTTGGTAATTCCTGACCCCATCCCAAAAAGTGACTTGCTTTTCAACTTGATCTTCCCAAGACCACACCTGAGGTTCACTCTTGATAAGCCAATAAGCCATCTATGCAATTTCTTCTTTTAAAGGACGATTGAGAAGGTTTTGGATCAACACTTCGACAGAACCGCCTCCATTTAAAAGCTCGTCTATCGCATACGTAATCGGCATCTCAACTTGATGTTTGATAGCAAGGGTTATCGTCCCCGAAACTGTATGAACACCCTCCGTTAACGTTTTTTTATTCGATAAAAGTTCATTGAGAGGAGTCCCTCGTCCCAAAGAAAAACCAAAAGATTTATTTCGAGATTGGGAACTTAAGGACGTTAAGGTAATATCTCCAACCCCTGAAAGGCCTAAGAAAGTTTCAAGTTTACCACCCATCGCCCGGCCCAGTCGTGTAATTTCAGCAAGACCCCGTGTTACAAGAGCCGCCCGAGCATTATCTCCAAGTTCTCGACCCTCAATAATTCCACAAGCCATAGCAATGATATTTTTACAAGCCCCTCCGACTTGCGTACCAATAATATCCTTAGAGGCATAAAGACGAAAATATTGGCTGCTCAAAAGTGCAGCAATTTTGTGGCTTATGGCAAGGTTTTCAGAAGCAAGCGCCACAGCTGTCGGGAGTTTTTTTGCGACATCACTTGCAAAACTAGGACCTGAAATCACTAAGAGAGGATTTTGTGAGAAATACTCACGAATGACCTCAGACATGAGAAGGGACGTTTCCTTCTCAATTCCCTTTGATGCAATAATCAAAACTGTATCAGGAGATAAGACCTTTTGGAACATTTCACAGGTGCTCCGCATATATTGGGCAGGAGGCGCCAGAATGATGATATCCGCTTTTGCAGCTTCTAAAGGATCGGTTGTCGCCTGCAAGCTAGGATCGAGAGCAATCCCTGGCAAACGATACACATTCTCATGACGATGATTGATCGTTTCAACCTCATCAAGGCTTGGTGACCATAAGGTTACCTTAGCTCCTGCTCGAAAAGCCGTTAAGGCTAGCGCCGTTCCCCAAGCCCCTGCGCCAATAACTGAAACACGATTCACGCAGTTTTCTCCTGTAAAATATCAATTATTGTTTTTTGTCTCATAGCATGAGGAAATACCATTTTTCAATATTTCTTTGATACTCTCTCCCTCTTTTCAGTAAGCTGATGGATGATAAGACCTTTTGTTGAGGTCTTGTTATTTCCAATCTTTATTCATAAAGTGATCCCGGGATCGATTTATGGTTCTGTCGTGTGTTGCAACACATTAGAAGTTAGAAAGATACTGTGATAGATCCTTTCCTTCTTCTTGGATCCACAGCCCTTACATCAGGGAAAAACCTAAGGAACTTAGCTAGCCTTGATCTTTTCCTCAGATTTTTGGTTTCCTTGATGCTTGACCTGCAGGGATTGTTTCAGAAACTTTCTCAGGGCCCTAAGAGATCATTTCCAAAACTATCTTAAGTATTGTTTCATAAAATAGAAAAAAATCAAAAGAATATTGTTTAAATGGCCAAATTTTCATTCTTGTTATAATATGCACACAGATACTCTTTGAACTTGAAGACACCTTATTTCGTTTTCCTCTGGTGTCATCCCCTTGACACGCGAAGATCCAATGGAACTATCTGTAACAAAACAACTATTTTATGAATTCCCACCTTCGCGCACAAGTGTTCGGGGAAAATAAATGCGCTTCTCTCAATAACTCTCTCCTCCTGTCATCCCGGAATTTAGGAACCCTACGCGAGCATTGGCGAGCGTTAGGGTTTCTAATGTCCGGGATCCAGGCGTTCTTTATTGCTCTCGTTTCAACTCACCTTTTTCATGCCCTTCTTATCTTTCCCAGGACACTTGTGCGCTTGCGCGGGGATGACACATGTCGGTATGAAACATGGTATCTTCAAGTTCAATGGGTATATCATTCTTTTGTTAATAGCCCCAAAAAATTACTCCTATGATTTGAAAATCACCCCTATTTTCTACTGGACATTCTAAATATCAAATAAAACAGCGAGCTGAAGACTTTTTATGATTAGCATTGATTTCATTTTTGACAAAGCCCCACTTTAAAGAATTGACTTTTGAAAAAAAATGGTCTTTACTCGAGCCGAAAGTATGTGTTTAAGTGTGTTTTAAATCCTTTCTTAAGGGTTATTCCATGGAATAGGCCCAACTTAAAAGGTCTCTTTATGGTGAAAACATTTATCCAAACCATTGACTGGCATCACTCCTTCCGCTTGTTGAGGAAAACTCTAGCGTCTCTGCTCATCTTTTCTCTGCTCGCCAGCGATATCGCCAAGGCGATGGAGGATGAGGAAGCAAGGGGAACGATTTCGTTGCCCCCTCTTACAAATCCTTCTTCTTTTGTGCTCGATGGCGATGTGGTCAAAAGAGAACCGCTAACAGTCACTTCCCTTTCTCAACCAAGGCTGCGATCTTCATCCCTTTCTCAGATTGAAACCCCTACCCTTCCCTCTGCAGACCTAACATCCCCCCGTCAGGCCTATAGCGCTGACTCACTCCCGCGTCCTCCTCTCCACGATGAAAGGACTCTCCAGATATCGTCGCCTCTGCCAGCGAATAGCCCCGTCGCTTTTGATCCTTTAGATCCAAACCCACAGGAGGGAAATCTCCCCAACCCCCTGTTTACGATGACGGAGCATTTGGTTCAAATCGAATCACCATTTCCTCTCGTCTCCACAATGGTTCCATCCTCTGTCCCAGAGAATCACCCGCCCCAAAGTCCTAAGAAGATCTCGCCTCTTCCTAAACCTGGTGACACAGACGATGAGTCTGATGAGTTTGACGACGGTGAACAGGACAATTCTTCTTTCATCATTGTTTTTGAGAGTAACGACGTTGATAGTAAAAACGTCCAAAAGCGGAAAGAAAAACGGTCTGTCGCCCAGCGACAGCTTGGGTCTCCCATAAGGCCGACTGAAAGCACCCATCTTTTAAGCCATTCCTCCATTAACGGGGAAGATTTTGACGGGTATATGGCCCGAGAATTCGTTATGCTGGGAACAAGCCCCAACGCAACGGACGCTCTCCCTCCAGAAACGCCTTCGTGGTGGCAAAAACTCAAATCCTGGGCAAGTGGCAGAACTTGGCTTCCGCAACAACCGACTTATACGCTTGAAAGTACGCAAACTCGTTGGTTACAAGATTTTCGTCCCCAAGATCGCGGTAACTCAGATGAAGAAGAGATTATTGGTGAGCGGCGTGTGCCTTCCCTGCACGTGGACCATAGCTCTGATGAGAGTGACGACGCTCAACTCGAAAGCTCTGGCAGTTCTGGAAATGGATCCCCTCAAAATATAAAACCGGCAGTTCTTTTCGATGATCCCAACCCCAATTTTCTTCCCATCCTTGA
>JAIEOZ010000025.1 GCA_019750035.1 Alphaproteobacteria bacterium
TTATAAAGTGACATATACTTATCGGACGTGAAGATACCTTATTTTGTTTTCCTCTGATGTCATCCCCGCGCAGGCGGAGATCCAATGGAACTATCTGTAACAAAACAACTATTTTGTGGATTCCCGCTTTCGCGGGAATGACACCCGTTGGTAGGAAACACGGTAACTTTAAGTTCAGTAGGTATATTGACTTTCTTCATTTTCTTTAAGAAATTCATTGATTGTGAGAAAAGGGTATTCTTGTTGCATCACAGTCTCAATAATTTTTTTGAAAACTTGAGCTGTCTTTGATGTATTTTTCTTAAGGTTGTTTGTGTCTATCGGATAAGTTAGCATTTGTTTTCTCTATTGAGATATTGATTGAGGGGGAGACTTGCCCGCAGCGGGGTCATACTGTTGTGGGGCTTTAGGGATGAAGCAAGTAACCTTTGTTCCTTTATTAAGGTCTGAGAACAGTTTAATATAACCACCGTGAAGTTCAATGAGATTTTTGACGAGAGAAAGCCCGAGTCCGGCACCCATATGTATTATATTTTTGCCCCGTTCAAATTTTTCAAAAAGACGGGTTTGATCTTCAGGAGCGATCCCAACGCCTGTATCAACGACAGAAATTTCGAGCATGTCCTCCTTAATCTCGGCGGTAAGGGTGATTTTTCCTTCTGCAGGTGTAAATTTTATGGCATTACTTATTAGGTTAAACAAAGCTTGTTTTAACCGCCTTTGGTCTAAAAACCAGTCACCGACATCTTTATCGCATTTAAGTACAATGTACTGCCTATTGGTTTCTGCACGCTTGGCTATAAGAGCGGCAACTTCTTTTAAGAGGGTAGGGATGTTAACATTTTGAGGAAGAAGAGTGAGGTATCCAGCTTCTATGGACGCTAAATCCAAAATATCATTTACAAGATGTAAAAGCTTGTTTGAAGATTCTAAAACTCCGTTGATATAATCAATTTGCCTCTCATTAAGATTTCCAAAATATTGATGAGATAAAATTTCTGTAAAACCAATAATTGTATTGAGAGGAGCTCTTAGTTCATAAGAAACGTTTGCAATAAACTCTGACTTAAGTCGATCAGCTGTTTCGAGGGCTTCGTTCCTTTCTTGTAGAGCTTGTTGAACACGACAGGTGTCTGTTGCATCAGTATAGCTTAAGAGATGATCTCCATTAGGTAGGGGAAGATATCTAAAGTTAACGATCATACCATCTTTTCGCTTAAGCTGCCCCGTTTTAGGAACCCGATCTGTAACATTTTCGATAAGTTGAGCTTTATAAGGTTCCCAATTTTCTTCATAATCAAAGAGATCCTTAAGTTTTTCTATGATAGTGGTAAGGTGTTGTCCCGGTTTAATATCATTTCCTTCGAAACTCCATAAACGGACGAAGCTCGGATTGAAAATTCTAAGACGATTGTCACTTCCAATGACGACGACGCCTTCGAAAAGATTATCGAGTGTCGCTTGGTAAGCGTCCAAAAGTGTTTTATTTTTTCGTTCGAGTGCTAAATAGTCTGTCACATCTTCAAATATAAATAAAAGTCCACCCATGGGATGAGGAGCGCTAAAAATACGTAACGTCCTTTCGTCGGGTAGATGCATCAAATCTTCTTGTGGGGCCACTTGTTCTTTAAGTTGTTGGAGGCGCCGCTTTTTATAGGCAGGGAAGTCTGCATATTCAGGGAGTTGTCGTCGACTTCTTAGCTCTTCAAGAACTTCATCAAGTCGTGGCCGAGCCTTGAGAAAATCTTCATCAAAACTGTGTAAATTTACATAAGCTTGGTTGTAATAATGAAGCATTCCTTCAGCATCATAAATGGAAATAGCCGTTGAAAGATGGTCGAGAACTTCATCATGGGCGTGAATAAGACGTTTAATTTCCGTTCGAACATCATTAAGCTCTGTAATATCATAAGCAATTCCCAAGGTTCCTTGGTCTTTAGCGTTAGGAATTTCACAAATGCGAAAATAACGCCGATCTCCATCTGCAATTGCAACACTTTCAAAGTTTTGTTGTTCTCCTGTATTTAAGGCTTTACGTGCTAAAATTCGGGCAAAGCGCGATTGAATGAGCTCAATGCCTTCTTCGTAAACTTTTTGGGAAGGAGACTGGACAGCAATTGAATAGGCAGAGTTACAATAATTTATTTTTTGATGCTCATCTCTATGCCAAATAAGAATGGGTAATAAGTCTAAAGTTGTTTGCAGATTGGCAAGAAGAGTTTCATTTTTCTGTAAAGTTTCTGCATAAAGACGTTCTTTATGAATTGTATCAGTAATATTCTTTATCCATAAAACAGATTTTCCATCCAGAAAATCTCCTTCGAAAATATAAATAGTATCACTTTCTTTCGCATGAACGTGGATTTGAAAGGGTAGATTTTCACGAATTAACTTATCAATGGCTAGCTCTACTTTTGCAAGTGAATCAGCATGTAGAAAATTTTTAAGATAATAGAGAGACTCTACAGGAAAGGAAGGGGCGCGATCAATAATTTGGCGTTCTTCACATAAAGCCCATGATTCCCCCCTCGTCAGCAGAAGCTTCTTAAATGTCTGGGCTGTTCCTCGAGCTTTTAACCATAAAATACAAAATATTCCGCTAAAGACAAGGAAGCAAGATGCCCAAGAAAAAACTGAAAATAGACCACCCCCCCAACAAAGGGTGAGGATAGATCCTATAGATACAATGAGAGCAAGATTCTTTATTAAATTTTTATACGGCTCCATGATGTTATTTAGTCATAAAAGTTTCTTTTTCACAAGAGTAAGTCTCAGAAATTCCTGGAGAAGAATAAGGAGAACAAAAGATGAAGTGGCAAACAAGAAAAGCTAAATTTTTTCATATCATATGAGTTCCTAGGTATGTTTTAAAACATAAACCCATAAATCTTTAAGGACACGAGAATAAAGATCGCGCTTAAAAGGAATAATCAACTCCAACAATTCTTCTCTCTCAACCCATTTCCATGAACGGAATTCAGGATGATAGGTATGAATATTAATATCTTTATCTTCGCCTCGAAACCGTAAAGCATACCAAATTTGCTTTTGTCCTTTAAACTTGCCATTCCACAATCGGACTGCAAGCTCTGCAGGTAAATCGTATTGATACCAGGTTTTTGATTTTATTATAATTTCGACATGACGTGTTCCAATTTCTTCTTGAAGCTCTCGAAGCATGGCCTGATCCGCATCTTCATGAGGACTAATGCCTCCTTGGGGCATCTGCCAGGCTGGGTCTTTATTGTCTAAGCGTTGACCTACTAGTATTTTATTTTCCTTGTTAAGGATCATCATCCCGACCGCAGGCCGATATAGTGGATCTCCAAATTCATCATCAATAAAACGCATATAAGCTCACTTTTCTATTTTTCAAAATGAAGTTTACAACCTTTTTAAAATTTGTTTAGAGAAAATTAAAAATTTTTCTCGCGTAAAGTGGCTATTGGAGTTCTAGTGAATAGAAATTTTTACTCTGATTTGAAAATAAAAATTGTTTTTATATTATTTTAATAATATTTAGATTGAAATTTATTGTTTTTGTTTATAGAAAAATTAAATATGCATAAAAAAATAGGGCCTCATTGAAAATAAGACCCTATTTATATGGAGAACTCTAGTCGTTAATTTATTTTTTCTCTGTAGGAGCAGCTTCTGGAGCAGTGTCTTCTGAAGGAACAGTCAGCACATGGTTAATAGTATGAATAACGCCATTGGATCCTTTGATGTCGGCTTTAGTAATCTTGGAACCATTAATTTTGATGCCTTCATCACTTGTAGTAATGGTAAGTGTTTTTCCGTTGGCAGCTTTGTCTGACTTCATTTCTTTAATTTTTTCAGCAGTTAATTCTGCAGGAACGACATGGTATAGAAGGAAATCTTCTAACTTTTTCTTGCCTTCGTCTGTTTTCATCCATCCTGCTATAAGGCCAGGGTGTTTTTTATCAAAAGCTATAAATGCTTCGTCTGTAGGAGCAAATAGGGTGAAAGGACCCTCCTCACGTAATTTTTTGTCCAAACCCGTATACTTTAAAGCTTCTATAAACTTGGTAAAATCTCCATTTTTTTCTGCAATTATAATAATATCATCAGATTCAGCAGCTAATCCTTGTGGAGGAAGTAAGCTTATATTAATTAACAATACGCTTGTTATTATAATAAATTTCTTAAAAAAATTCAGTTTCACGATTTGTCTCCTTTGGTTGATGGCAATTAATCTTCATTATTCGATGGGTGATTATCAGAGGAAAAAGTTAATTTTTTGTTAACCTCGTAAAAAAATTTATAAGGCAGTTTCAAACTTCAACACGGCGAGTGGACTTAGCTTTTTAATTATGCTCTGAATTTTTTGTTGTTAAATATCAAATGACTTTGATTGATTTAAGGTTTTGCTTTTGGTCTTCGATATCTTGTGAGCCTCTTGTTAGGCTACTAATGATGCCCCTTAACGTCCGAACCTCTTGTTCAGTTAAGTCAACTCTCTGAAAAATATTTCGAATGTTGCGTACCATCTTAGGACGTTTTTTATGGTGGCGTAAGAAGCCCGTACGATCAAGCTCTGCTTCTAAATGATTAAAAAAATGTGTAAGGTCTTCCCTCGTAGCCAAATGTGTGTGGCCTGTTCGCAAAACTTGAGCAGGATAAGAAGAAGTTTGTGCAAACCATTCGTAGGCAACCACAGCTACTGCATGGGCGATATTGAGGGAGGGAAAGTCAGATTTTGTTGGAATCTTAATGAGGGCTTCACATAAAGTAATGTCTTCATTGCGAAGACCGCACCTTTCTCCACCGAATAAAACTCCCACCTTTTGCCCTCGTAAGGCGGTTGATGCAAGATCTTGTAGAGCTGGTTTAGGTGCATAAATGGCTTTGATCATGTTAGGAACACGACTAGACGTTGCAAAAAGGCGATTTAAGTCTTTGATTGCCATGATAGCTGAAGAATACACCTGTGCACTTTCGAGAATCTTATTGGCACCCGCAGCAAGAGGAACTGCTTCAGGATTAGGCCACCCATCACGAGGTTTTACGAGCCGTAAGTCGGTTAAACCAAAGTTTAACATTGCCCTGGCAACAGCACCTATGTTTTGGCCGAGCTGAGGCTCAATGAGAATAATCGTTAAAGTATTTTCGTCCACAAACCCTCAATTTAATGTTGTCTCCAAGTGGTTCCCTGA
>JAIEOZ010000114.1 GCA_019750035.1 Alphaproteobacteria bacterium
AATATCATTGACGATGTAGATTTTTCAATAATAAAGAATTTAAAATGCCATTGTGAGCAGTTTTTAAGTCACAGTAATTTATTATCGACTGATATTAAAAAATCCATAAGCGGTATATTGGGTCGAATTCATTCTTTTCTTGGTAATTATGTAGAAGCCCAAACACTGCTTGAAAAGAGTCTCGTTAACTTAAAGAGCAAGGAAAATGAAAATCATCTCCAACTTGCTTTAGTTAGGGGATATTTAGGCTGTGTGTATACGCAACTTGGAAATCATGAAAAAGCTAAAGATTTTCTTAAGAAAAGCTACGAAATATTTAACCAAACACTTCCTGAAAAACATATTAGACGTGCCTGGATTTTAGTAAATTTAGGAGTGGTTGAAAGAAAATTAGGCAATTTTTATAAAGCAAAAGATTTATTTAAGGAAAGCCTTACATTATATAAAACATACTCTCCAGAAGACTCAAACGTAATTTGTTGGTGCTTAGCTCATTTGGGGATTATAGAGAAGGAATTAAGTAATTTTATTGGAGCTAAGTCTCTTCTTGAGGAAAGTCTCAATGCATTTAATGGGAACGATAGTATTAATAATATAAAAAAAGCATGGTTTTTGTTTCACCTAGCCAATATTTATAGAACAATGGGTAATTATAAGAAAGCTAAAGAACTCATAACTCGGAGCCTTAGTCTTTATAAAGAATATTTTCCTGAAGATCACATTAAAATTGCTAAAGCAAATGTGGAACTTGGTAATGTATACAGGATGCTTGGAAAGCACAGCAAAGCTAAGAGCTTGCTTGAATCAAGCCTTTTAATGTGTGAGAAACATTTTGGCACTCATCACATTGAAACGGCCCATATTTTGGAAAGCTTGGGACAACTCTATTTTTCTGAAGATAATTTAGAAGCTGCTGAAAGCATAATAAGAAAGGCCTTACATATTTTCCAACATAAAAAACATCCAAAAAGCTATAGATCTTTAGAAAACTTAGCCCTCAACGCTCAGTAGAATAGGCCACTTTCGCTCATAAGAATTGGCCACCCTCCTCAGAGAGCGGCCAGTAAAAAAATCCAAATCTTAGTTATCTAAAAAAAACTTTACCATACCCTCATTGAGAATGAGGATTTTTATGGAAAGAAGAGCATGTCAACATTGTCACAACTTTTTTAGACCCCTGCGTAATCCCCAGCAGCATTTTTGTAGCCGTCGGGTATGCCAGAATGTGCGAAAGGGCATCTGGCGTCGAGCGCGGCTTGAGAACGACCCTGATTATCGTGAAAATCATCATCTTGCCTATCAAAGATGGCGGAAGAACAACCCTGGCTACTGGAAGAATTATCGAGACGCGCACCCTTCTTACACGGATAGGAATCGGGAAAAGGAAAGACAACGGCGGATTCACAAGAAGTTATTGCGAGGAAGTGAGACATCGCAAGTTGCAAACAGAGAGACGTCACGCGTTGCAAAGTGCGACGCGTTAACCGCAGAAACACCTGTAAAAGCAGGGAGATATGAGCTCGTCCCCGTGTCTCATGCAGGCGTTGCAAAGCGCGACGCGTTAATCGTCGAAATCTCTGTATTTACAAACAGTTATCAGCAAATTGGGAGAGCGTTGCAAACATCCACCTTATAGGCAGAGACGAATCTATCTGATAAAGGGGGATATTGGCACAGCCCTAGGACCCTTGAATGATGGATGAGATGGCAAATAAACAAATTATGAGCGTTGAACATCACTGCTTACAGCTGCGGTATGCTCATTTGCATGCTCAAAATTCCAGGACGCTTGAAACGCTGACCACCTCCATTGAGCAACACGGGCAATTAGTCCCCGTCATCATCGTGCCAGAGGAGGAAGTGCACCAATGGGCGTTGATTGATGGCTATCATCGAGTCAGGGCCTTGAAACGCCTGGGCAAGGATACCATTAAGGCTGAAGTGTGGAATTGTCCCATTGAAGAAGCCTTGATGAGCATGTTACGGAACCACCCGACCCATACCCCAGGGATTTTAGAAGAAGCCCTTGTGCTTCATGAGCTGCATAATCACTGTGGTCTTTCTCAACAGGAGTTAGCCGCGCAGATGGGTCGGAAGCAAAGTTGGGTTAGCGGCAGATTATCTTTGGTTGAGAATCTGCCAGATTCTATTGTTGATGTCTTATCAAAAGGCACCCTCTCTTTATGGATTTGTGTGCGTATTCTTGCTCCTATTGCGCGCGCGATACCCGAGCATGCTCAGTGCCTTTTAACCTATCTCTTAAAACACCCCCATAGCACTCGTGAGATGCAATCTTTTTATGATCATTACCAAGGGTCAAATGCTCAGGTGCGAGCTAGAATGGTGGCCTCTCCGGACTTATTTTTTAAAGCCCAAAAGCTTATGGAGACAAATGTACAAACGACGGCTTTAAAAAAGGGACCCGAAGGAGAATGGGAAGCTCAGTGCCAGATGCTCACCTCGCTTTTATCTACATTAAAAGTCTTAGCCCCTCGCATTTTTTTTAGGCAAACACAAGAGGCGTGCCTTAAGCCTTTAGAGGAATTAAGTCGGGTTTCCAGTAAGTTCGATGAATTAACCCAAACTGTACGGGGATTGACATGTTGACCAGAGATCTGCGTCAGACCATTCATTCTCTCCACAAGGCTCAGAAAAGTAATCGTGAGATCGGCAGGTTATTGAAGGTGTCAAAAAGCACTGTGGCAAACATTCTAAAACAAGGAGTGGATATCCCCTCAAAACCCAGAAAAAGCCTCAAAAGCCAAGCAACAGACATTGAACCCGTCTTGACGGAGCTCTTTACCCGTTGTCTGGGAAATGCTGTTCGTATTCAAGAAGTGCTCAAGGAAGAGTATGGCCTTGACGTTGCCTATAGCACTCTCAAGCGATGTATTCGAAATACTAAGCTGCGTGCCCTCAGAAAAAGGGTGGGAGAATATTGTTTTAACCCAGGGGAGGAGATGCAACATGATACCTCTCCCCATTGGGTTCTCTTGGGAGACAAGAAACTTAAAGTGCAGTGTGCTTCTTTGGTCTTGGGATATAGTCGAAAACTCTTCATGCAATACTATCCCTGTTTTACACGGTTTGAAGCAAAAACATTCCTCAAAGCGGCCATAGAATTTATGGGAGGGAGTTGTCATCGTTGCATTATTGACAATACGAGCGTGATTTTATATGCAGGCAGTGGGCCTAATGCGGTAGTATCTCCAGAAATGGCAACCTTTTGTAGGATGTACGGGTTTGAGTTTATGGCTCATCGTATAAACCACGCTGATAGGAAAGGTAAAATTGAGAGACCATTTTTTTACATAGAAAACAACTTTCTAGCAGGAAGATCGTTCAAGGATTGGGACGACCTCAACGCCCAAGCAAAAGAGTGGTGCCTTGTCGTAAATCAAAAGGACAAGCGTATTTTAGGCATGGCTCCTGAGACTGCTTTCATTCAAGAAAAACCTTATCTTGTTTCCCTGCCGGAGGTCTTACCTCCCATCTATGAACATTATCAACGTCTCGTTGACTGCCAAGGGTATGTCCACTTAGAGACGAACCGTTATTCTGCCCCGGAAAAGTTAATTGGAAAAACAATAGATGTGTATAAATATCCAGAAACAGTTCGTTTATTTTATAAGCATCAAGAGATAGGGACTCATCCTCGTTTGTCAGGAAAACGGTACGAGTATAGCCGGCTTTCAGGACACCATTCTAAAAACCAAAAGAAACAGGCGTCTCTTGCTGCAAATAAGACAGAAGCCGCTCTGCGCGGCCATGATGAGCTTTTAGATCAGTATATAGAGACCCTTAAGAAACACGTGCGCGGAAGCGGCTATAGATCCCTCAATCGGTTATTAAATCTAAAGAGGACGTACCCAACAGAAGCATTTCTTTGTGCAATTAAGAAAGCCAACCACTATGGTCTGTATGATTTAAATCGCCTTGAAGACCTCATTATCAAATCTGTTGCGGGAGATTATTTTAATCTGGAGGAGGAAAACCTATGAGAGAAAGAATACAGGCCTTATTAGATCAATTGCGTTTGCAAGGAATGGCCAACTGTTTAGAGGATGTGCTTTTGAGAGCAGAAAAGGGAGGGATGGCCACTGATGATGTGTTGATAGAGTTGCTAGAAAGAGAATACCAACATCAACAAGAACGTTGTCTGGAAAGTCGCCTTAAACGGGCGAAGTTGCCTTGGCCTTGGACACTCGACACATTCCCTTTTAAAAAACAACCAGGAGTTAATAAAACCCAAATTATGGGTTTAGCCAAGCTGGCTTTTATTGAACGCAATGACAATGTTATTTTTATTGGTAAAACAGGGACAGGAAAGTCTGGAATTGCGATGAGCCTGCTCCGTTTAGCCGTTCTTAATGGCTATCGTGGGCGCTTTTATAATGCACAAGACATGCTCAATGAACTCTATGCGTCACTTGCGGACAGAACCACCTCTAAGGTCTTACATACTTTGGCTAATTATGACGTGATTGTGATAGACGAGTTGGGATATCTGACCCTCACCTCTGAACAAATCAATATTTTTTTTAAATTGATTGATATGCGGTATCAAAAAAAGACGACAATTATCACGACAAATCTTGACTTTGAAGCTTGGTATGAAGTGTTTAAACACAAGGAACTGGTGGATGCCATGTTAGATAGGCTAAATCATGGGAGTACGGTGATTCGTATTGACGGACCGAGTCTCAGAGTTCCAAAGAATGCAGAAGAATTCCTAGAAAACCGAAAGCGTCCTCAGAAACAACAGGTTCAAGAAGGGGACGTTTATGAATCTTGATCTTCATGAGATTCTTCCCGAAGAGATATCAGATGCAGAGGCTGCTCTTCTTGCTGATATTTTGATGAAACTTGCCTTGGCTGTAGAAATCCATTATTACCCCCAAATTATTAGGCATATTAAAACCCTCTCAGCAGCGTCAGAAGAGCCCTTCTAGGGACGATGCTTCTCCAAGGGGAAATGGGGGGAACCAGCTTCCAGAAAGAGCTATAGAGCCCTACAGATCATCGAACTTACCCCAAAGAAGAAAGGAAGTGACACCGAATCTTCATCTTGTCCCCGTTAATCAAGTAAAACCTTCACGAAAACTGATGTTCTGAGAAAATCTTTCTGCGCAATCACTGGGTCACTTTTTATGGGCGGAAATGGATCACTTTTAGTGAGCGTTCAGG
>JAIEOZ010000020.1 GCA_019750035.1 Alphaproteobacteria bacterium
TACGACTCGCCATTCTCTTTGAATGAGCTATAATGATTAGCTGCATCTAACGTCAAGAATACACAACAGATTTTGGAAACAAAAGAGGCTAATTTAAGACAATGAAGCAAACTTTTGCCAAGAGTGTGGTTTTAGCAACCATCATTCTTATGGATATATTATCAGGTATGGAGTTCGATCTCTTTGTACCGAGTTTTCCTGAGCTGCAAAGCCAGTTTAGCCTATCGCCATTTTGGGTTGAAGCCTTGTTGTCGGTCAATTTTGCAGGGTATTTCCTGAGTCTGTTTTTTGTGGGGGGGCTGGCAGATCACTATGGTCGTAAGCCCATCATTCTACTCGGCCTTATGATTTTTATCATTGGCAGCCTCCTTTGTTTATGGGCACCATCCTATCAATTTCTGCTTGTTGGTCGCTTTCTTCAAGGCGTAGGAATCGCAGCTCCTGCGATCCTCAGTTTTCTCATTATCGCTGACGCCTATCCCCTTAAGAAGCAGCAGTCTTTATTTGCGATACTGAATGGTTTATTGAATTTCTCTGCAGGCGCTGCTCCTGTTCTTGGGAGCTATATTACCCTTTATTTCCATTGGCAGGGTAACTTTATGACCCTTCTATTTTTAGGACTAACTGCATTCGTAATGTCCATGTTTTTTATTCCTGCTCACAAACTACCTGAGCATAAGGCAACTCTCTCATTGAGAGGATATATCCCTATCTTCCAATCAAAACCCCTGATGCTTTTGATAATGCATATCGTCTTTAGTTTTGTGCCTTATTGGATCTTTGTTGGAATGTCTCCCATACTCTACATGGAAGATTTAGGAGTGAGCCTCGCACATTTTGGTTATTATCAGGGGGCGTTGGCCTTTGTATTTGCGTTCGGGAGCATATTCTTCGGCTTGATTGTCAGTCGATATGAGCGTAAGAAGATGCTATATATTTCAGCTCTCATCTTCATCATTGGTTTAATGAGCCTGGTTTTGATCACGTATCAGGATACCCCAGATCCATTGTTTATTACGCTCGCATTTCTTCCTTTTATTATAGCTGGTGTTATCCCGAGTGCAATACTTCAACCCCTTTGCCTGAACTTTATGCCACATGCAAAGGGGCGGGTATCAGCAATTCTCCAAGGGGGGCGTCTTATCTTCGCGGCACTCAGTCTTCAGCTCACTGGCTATTTTTACCAGGGATCATTTCGAAATATCGGAGTTATTATCTCTGCCTTCATTTTTCTTACAGTCATTACCCTCTTTTTTGTCATCAAAAACCGTGAACTTATGCAATTCTCGCGAGAATAATAAACTGTTATTTTTAAATCAGAGGATAAACCTTTTCTGCTAAGCCTAAGAAAAGATTGAGAGAAGTCCCATCTTCCATGCTCCAACAGAGAGCAAGCATAAGGTGAACAAAATACCACTCTCTCACCTCTTGATAATCAAAAGCAAAAAAGTCGGCTACAAATTGGGTGTCCGTTTCAAAATCCATGATAAAAGCCCACACCTCATGGATGGGAGAACCTATCACACCTTTGGGATCAATCACCACCCAGGCTTCACCATTATTGAGAATATTTTTAGGATGTAAATCCCCATGAAGCAGAACAGGTTCAGAAGAGTTTTCAAGAAGCTTATCTCGAAGATGCCTTGCTTTTTCAAGGTAAACTGCGATTTGATTGCGAACGTCTTCAGTCGTCCTGGCTGCAATAAATTCTGAACTATGATCAAGGGCTTTGAGCCAATCACGGATATGAGGAAACGATTCTCCAGGTAAAGGGAGCCTGATGCAATTTCTGCGTTACTTGGCAGGCAATTTGAAGGGACCTCGGGTCTGATTTTAAAAAGTAATCCTTCAAAGATGTTCCAGGAATAGCTCGCCCAATGAGAAGATCTCCCTTTTCTTCATCCAGCACCTTCACTGCACCAAAATCCGCAAAGACTTTTAAGGCCACGGCTTCGCGGTGAAGCCCTTCTGTATCAAGACTCAACTTTAAGATGACGGGTTGAATTCCTTGAAAACCGGAAAGAACATAATTGTAGGACAAGTTGTTGACCGGTTGAAGGCGGATAGTCTCCATTTGCCAGCGATCTCCTCCACCAGCCTCGGCAAATCTGTAAGCCACGCTCTTCCCTTATTGCCATAAATACTGATGATGTTGATTTTGAAGGTTTTCATCTTATTGCAAGCTCTTGAAGCTTTTCTTTTATGACATTCGTTATTTCGTTTAGGTAAGATTGAACATTAGAATCTGAAGTATCGATAATTGTTCCTCCAAGTTCTTGAGTTTTGCGTTTCAAGAATTCTGCCCAATTATTCATTGGTTCGTCTGCAAGTTCTGGTTGTTTACCTAGATCTTGGTTTGCTCAATGGCAGAAGCTATTTCAATTTCAAACGCAGGAAGTTTCTTAAATAGCTAAGAGTCGTTTCAGGAAAAATAGAGGTTGCACTTATAATCAGCAAGCACCTCTTCAATGGTGCGCCAACTTTGTGCTATTTCAACGGTGTTGGTGTCAGTAAGGCCAGCTGCGACGATCAAGGCCTTCCATAAGGCCCAAGCACGACCGTGGGCCCATGTGCCCTCATCTAAAGGAAGCAATGCACGGAAGGTTTTTCGGGATGGACCACGGAAAAAAGTCCAAGCAATGACGAGATCACAGGCGGGGTCGCCGACTCCAAGCCCGCCAAAATCAATGACTGCACTTAACTTCCCTTGCTTTACGAGCAGGTTTCCAGCACTGATGTCGCCGTGGACCCATACTGACGAATATTGCCAGGTGGTCTTAAGTGCTGCTTCCCAAACCTCAGTTGCAACGTCTGCATCAACTTTATCCTGGAGGATGGAAATCGCCTGTCGTGTCTGTGTATCATAGCTAGCAAGCGCCCCTATAGACGAGAAACTCTCTGGGTTGAGAATAGGTCCATCTGTTATGTCTATGTGTTGGAGAACGGTGAGAAAGTGAGCAAGGCTGGTCGCAAAGTCGCACATATTGGCAATAGGTGAAATTGCTGCGGTTTCTCCCTCAATCCATCGATAGACAGACCAATGCCATGGGTAACTGTCATTTGGTTCTCCCATTGCTAAAGGCGTGGGAATGGGAAGGGGCAGTAAAGGTGCTAATTTGGGTAGCCACTTTTGTTCCTTTTCCACCTTCATTGCGTACTCTTCAGCACTTGGCAAACGTACAAGCATCTGATCGCCTAAATGGAAAGTCCGGTTATCCCATCCCCCGATCTTGACTGGTTGCACGGGCAAATGTTTCCATTGCGGAAATTGCGTGGCGATCAGACGACGTACGAGGGTAACATCAATATGAATTTTTTCAGGGTTGGACATTGGTAATATAATCTCTTGAGCAGTGGCTAAAAAAGACGATGATCCATACTCTTTTATACCCCTTAACGCTTTCTTGTGCCAGTCGTTATGTGGCTCCTTAAAGCTA
Organism: Alphaproteobacteria bacterium; assembly: GCA_019750035.1. Lineage (GTDB taxonomy): Bacteria > Pseudomonadota > Alphaproteobacteria > UBA9655 > UBA9655 > UBA9655. The sequence continues at coordinate 3,438 of JAIEOZ010000020.1, forward strand.
AGTCTTCGACCCCATAAAGTCTATAAGGCTTGTGTTGTAAATACGTAGCAGACTTCTTGATACTTTTTATCTCCGGTGAGTATGGCTATCTCTCCTATGACCTTTCCTCCTTCACTTTTGTAAAAATGTGTGGCCCGGTGGTTGTCAGCCAAAACCCACGTTATAAAAGAATTGACTTCATGCTGACTAAACCACAGACGGCATTTATTAAAGAAGCCTTTACCAAGATCTTTTCCCTTATGTTCTTCTAAAAGGTAAATGGCGTATACTTCACCAACGTTATCATCTTTATCTTTCAAAAGGGGATGATCGATACGCGATTCAGGGCGTATCGGACCAAACCCTGCAAAGCCGATAATTTGTTCATCAAATACTGCCACGAATTGCTGCGTATTTTTTGATTGCAATATTTTCGTCCATAATGCCAGACGTTGATCGTAGTTGATATTATCTAGAAATGATTGATCAATAATTCCTGCATAGCTCGTTTGCCAGGATTTAACATGAACGAAAGCGATGCCTTCAGCATCAGATTCGGTCGCTTCTCGAAAGAGATAACGTGAAGAACTCATGAAAGTTTATTCCCTTCATATTCCCTATTAAGAAATACCAACATATCTTCTCGGCTTCGAAGACACATTTTTGTATGCTTAAAATTCTTATAGAGATTATTAAAAAAATCCCACGAATTAGCATCGGTTCTCAATTCATGCTCAGAGGCCCACTCAATGAGTTTGTTTAAGGCTTCTTCCTTTTCATTGGAATTGAGGAAATCTTCAAATTGAGGCCCCCGAGAAAGCAGATTCTGTTTACAGTCTTCCCAGGGTAAATCCAGCCAAATTAGCAGGGTTGAAAAGGGAAGACACCTTTCTACCATTTTTCCAAAAACTCCTTCTAGAATCCATTGATCCTGCTTTTGAATGGCGTCAAGATCCTTGTTGATATCAGCTGCTGAACGGCGAATCTTATATCCACCTTTGTCCCATCTGAGAGTGTCCATGTGATGCAAAGGAATATTCATTTTTTGAGATAAAGTTGTTCCCAACCAGGTTTTTCCTGACCCTGAGTTACCGATAATGAGGATACGTTCAGCTTCCAATTTATGCCCTTTAAAGATGTCTTATAAACCACTCACCTAACAATTCAGCAACGTCATCTATGTACCCCCAAAAGCCATGGGCAGCCCCTGGAATTAATTTGAGTTCTGAGGTGGATGATAAATACCGCATTCCTTTTTGTGTAAGTTCATACAGAGATCGTTCTTCCTCATCTCCATCACCATGGATAAGAAGGACTGGGCATGTAACGTTACTTAATAGTCCGCTCTGATCAACAAGTTCAAAATCTTTCAGCATTTGTTGATCGATCCTGACAGAGTTGCGATGGATGTTTCGCGCGTTACGTTCGGTGATATACCCCTTATCTTGGAATTCTTTCATTTGAGTCTGACTGAAATGTTGACTCCAGTCGAATTTCATTGGGCCCGCACCCCCTCCTGACATGGCAATAGCTTTAATCTTTGAACAATAGGCTTTCAAACAAATGAGACCTCCAAGGCTATTTCCATAGAGGCCAATTCTTTGATAACCTTGAGAGTGAACCCATCGAATGGCTGAGGTCAGATCTTCAACTTCCTTATCGACGGTGAGTAAGTCATCATCACTCTCTCCGCAACCGGCAAAATCGATGGACAGGGTAGAGATGTCTTTTTCATTCAGATGCCTTGCATAAACCTCAAATCGTCCTTGAGAAGACTTATCGGAACAAAATCCAGGCGCCATGATGACAATGGCATCGCC
>JAIEOZ010000006.1 GCA_019750035.1 Alphaproteobacteria bacterium
TGAATTTCCTTCTTGATTTTAAAAGGAACACCTTGTAAAGAAGACAGCATAAGGTCCCCATCGTCTAGAGGCCTAGGACACCGCCCTTTCACGGCGGCAACGCGGGTTCGAATCCCGCTGGGGACGCCACTTAAGAAGATTTTAGAGAAGAATCTATTTTGAAAGGGGGAGGGCTTTGTAGCTCCTCACTTTCTAACCTGCTCTCGTTTCTATCCATAGCTATTTGGTCTTTTTCCTTTTTGGTTTGCTGAATTTTAGCAATGAAAGCTTTAAACTCATTAAAGGCAGCACCCGTGAGTTTTGTCTTGGGAAGTTGAGTCACTTTTTGCGGGTTTTCATGCTTTCCATTTCGAATAAGTTCAAAATGAAGATGAGCTCCTGTGGCATTCCCGGTAGCCCCAACGTATCCGATCACTTGTCCTTGGCGCACCTTGCTTCCTGCGGATACCCCTTTCGCAAAACGATGCAGGTGGGCATACACTGTTTTGGTGTTTCCAACATGGCGAATACAAATATAGTTGCCATAGGCCCCATACTTATTACAACGTTCTACAATACCATCTCCTGCAGCCATGATAGGGGTGCCAGTGGGGGCGCCAAAATCAACACCTTTATGCATTTTGGTGTACCCTTTGATGGGATGTTTGCGATTGCCAAAACCTGAATTAATGCGAGCCCCGTCAATAGGCGTTCGGAGGAGAGCTTTTTGAACAGCTTCCCCAAGGCTTGTATAATAGCCTGGAACGCCGCCGAGAGGCTGAAATCGATAAATTTCATGAGGTTTATCATCGAGCACAAGTTTTGCATATAAAAGTTCACCCGGACGTTCGTGACCCGAGTCTTCATCCTTGTAAGTATCATAAAAAAGAGAAAATTCAGTGCCAGGTTGAATATCACGCTGAAAATCGACATCGTAGCTAAAAGCTTTGATCATATCATAGAGCATTTTTGGAGAAGCCCCCGCTTTTAAGGCATCAGCGTAAAGGCTTATTTTAATACTTCCATTAATATTTGAATATTCGTGTTTAAGTTCTTTTTTATATTTTGTGGCTTGAAAAAGGCTACCGCCCGTTCGGACAAGCTCAACATAGTGGTCGATATCGCTCCGTAGGCGAAGAAACTTGAGATCATAATTTTCACCATTGGGCTGAGTGTCGTAGATCACATAAACTTCTTGATCTATTTTAAGATCTTTAGGATTAAAAACTTTTGCAAGAGCCGTAATGACTTCATGAGCTTGGGAAGAAGGAATACCGAGTCTGCTTAAAATATTAGCCAGCGTATCTCCTTCTTTTAAGGTAAGCGTTTCATCGTATGGCCCTTCTTCAACTTCAGAAACTTCTTCTGACGGTTGTTGTGGGGGAACGACAACCTGCGTTGTGACAGAGTCATTCTCTTGAAGATTTTTGAAAGAGACATAAAACGTGAGGCCGTAAGCAAGTACAAGAGGAAATACTATGGCTATGAGCTTAGCTATACTTTGCTTCATCGACCCCGAGATTGTTTATGACGTTGTAAGGTAACTTTGCTTTTTTGGAGAGTAAAGTCAAGTCATTTAGTAAATTCTAAAGCTTTGATATTTATTCAATATTATCTATAAAACAATTTTTTTTGAACTGAATTTTAACAAGAAATTTCCTTATTTTTTTGATTTATTTATAAGTTGCAGGAAATCAATGGTTTTTTTGTTTGCGTTGAAAGTCCGTTTGCTCCCTGACAATTTTTATAAATGACCTTTTAAGAGAGAAAGTCATAACCTAAAATTTAATCATTGCGGAAATTAGTCATCTCAAAAACGGTTTTTCTTCAGTCCAGAAAAGTCTTGCAAGTATCAATAATTGAAACTCTTATCCAAAGCTGAGGTTATTTTAGTAAACCTGTCTCAGCAAACCATATTACTCGTTTAATTGCTAGGGGCTCCGTGAGCAAAATTTATGGATGAGATTCTTCTAAAATTCACCGGATTGTCATCCTTATAAACAATCGGATCATTTGTTGACAATATTTCTTCCCTTTCATGTGTTAATCTTGGGTTAGAAAAGCTTTGGCACTGCGAAGCAGTGACATTTGCTTTTCTTATCCCGAGAGTCCATGAAACAGACATCACGGCAAGAGAAGATTTAAATCCTCGTGGGAAGGATTTATAGAATGCTATAAATATAGATCTTCGGCACAAGAAAGGCTAAGCTCTGCTTCGCAGCACAAGCCTTTCTTGGCCAAAGATGACACACTTTTTGGATCTACTCTGTCAACAAAATGTCTAACTTTTACAGGAAGAACACTAAGAGTTGATCTAAACGCAATTAGAGAACGGAGCCTAATGGCTTAGTGATTCAACCAAAGGAATGAGAAAATGGCCATCACTGATCAAAGCGCAGAAATAATCAAATTATAATTTATTGAAATCTATTAATTTAGGTGTTTAATTTATTTTTAAGTTTTCTTAGAGAAAGAAAAGATGAAGAAGAAAAGACACCTTTTCTTCCGTCTACTCCTCTTTCTCAATATCTCTCTTTACTTTTGAAGAGCTAAGAAGGCGTTCAATCCGTTGAGCTTCATCAAAAGAAAGATCTGCTTGAAAAACAAGGCGAGGGGTCACTCTGGTTTTTAAGCGTTGGGCAACTTCTTTCCTAAAATACCACGCCTTTTCCTTGAGAGCGGCTAAGATCTCGGAAAGATGTTGACCGCCGAGGGGTAACACAAATACGGTTGCATTTTGCAAATCTGGACTAATACGGACTTCTGTAATTGTAATAGGGATCCTATCAAGGAGATCATGACCTGAATGTTGATGAGAAAAAACTTCAACAAGAATGTGGCGAATTTCCTCGCCGACTCGCAGCTGGCGCTGACTCGGGTTCTTTCCCTTGATGCCAATCATTAATCCAATGTCCGGGTAATTTCTTCAATCTCAAAGCATTCGATGGTGTCACCTAGTTTGATGTCATTATAGTTTTCGAAGGCCATACCACACTCATATCCCTCGCGCGCCTCTTTAACTTCATCTTTAAAGCGCTTAAGCGTTTTGAGAACGCCTTCATGAATGACAATATTATCCCGTAAAAGACGAACCTTCGCGCCGCGCTTAACAATACCTTCCGTGATCATACATCCTGCAATCTTCCCAACTTTTGAAATGGTAAAGACATTTCGAATTGTGGCGCTGCCTAAATACTTTTCACGAAGGGTAGGTGCTAAAAGACCTCCAAGGGCTGCTTTGACATCATCTAACACATCATAAATAATGGAGTAATAGCGAATTTCAATGCTGTCCCGTCGAGCAGTTTCTCGAGCTTGAGGATTAGCGCGTACGTTGAAACCTATAATCATCGCGTGGGAAGCCTTGGCAAGGGTGACATCACTTTCCGTAATTTCACCCACTCCCGAATGAAGAATATTCACCTTGACTTCATTCGTGGATAGTTTTGTCAAACTACCGCTAATCGCTTCCATAGACCCTTGAACATCAGATTTAATAATGAGAGGAAGTTCTTGGATCTCACCAGCAGCAATTTTTGAGAACATCTGCTCCATCGTTCCTCGAGCAGACAGAGCTGATTTTGCTTCTCGTGTACGTCTTTGGCGGAATTCAGAAATTTCACGTGCGCGATTTTCGTTATCGACCACGATAAAACTATCGCCGGCCATAGGGGGGCCGTTAAAACCTAAAACTTCTACAGGAACGGAAGGTCCTGCGGATTCAATGAGATTTCTGCGATCATCAATAAGAGCTCTTACACGACCATATTCGGCTCCCGCGACAAAGAGATCGCCAACTTTAAGGGTACCCTTTTGCACAAGAACCGTCGAAACAATGCCCCGTCCTCGCTCTAGCTTTGATTCAACAACAACACCTTCCGCGGCTCGGTTGGGATTTGCTTTAAGATCTAGAATTTCAGCCTGAAGAAGAATAATTTCTTCAAGTTTATCTAAGTTAATACCTTGTTTTGCTGAGACTTCAACATCCAGGATATCTCCCCCAACTTTTTCAAGAAATATTTCATGTTGCATGAGCATATTTCTGACACGCTCGGGATCAGCATCAGGCTTATCAATCTTATTAATCGCAATAATAATAGGAACATTGGCTGCTTTGGCGTGATGGATGGCTTCAATAGTTTGATCTTTGACACCATCATCAGCAGCAACCACAAGGACGACAATGTCCGTTACGTTGGCTCCCCGGGCGCGCATTTCTGTAAAGGCTGCGTGACCAGGCGTGTCAATAAAAGTAATTTTTTCTCCTGAACTCAAAGAAACTTGATAGGCTCCAATGTGTTGCGTAATACCACCCGCTTCTCCCGCAGCAACATCTGTTTTTTTCAGTGCATCTAAAAGAGAAGTCTTTCCATGGTCTACGTGTCCCATAACGGTCACGACCGGGGAACGTGGCTGCATTTGAGAGAGATCTTCGTCTTTAATGTGCAGTCCTATCTCAATATCTGATTCGGAAACACGTTTAACCTGGTGGCCAAATTCAGAAGCAATAAGTTCGGCTGTATCTCCGTCAATAGCTTGAGTGATCGTCGCCATGACATCCATCTTCATCAGAGCCTTAATAACATCTGCACTTCGTTCAGCAAGTCGGTTCGCAAGTTCTTGCACTGTAATAACTTCAGGGATAATAACTTCACGTATCACTTTCTGCTGTGGTTTTTCCAGTCCTGCCATTTTGCGCTTTTCGCGCTGCCTTTTCATAGCAGCAAGACTACGTGTTGGCTTTTCTTCATCCTCTCTTAAAGCTTGGACGACGGTAAGTTTACCACTGTTCCTTCGAGGCTCTGTTCTCTTTACAACAGGAACTTTGACTTTACTTTCACTTTTTCCGCGGCGGTTTATGTCTTCTTCTTCAGTATAGGAAGAATAAACGGTTTTTTTCTTATGAGGGGTTTCAACAATAGGGTTGATCTCAGCTTCTATAAAAGGCGTCGACGACTCTGTCGAAGTTTCTTCAGGTGCAGATGGCTTTTGTTCAAGATTTTCCGCTTGCTCAAGGGCTTGATTTTCAAGAGATTCTTGCCGTGCTCGTTCTATTTCATCAACTTGTGTCTTCATGGCCCCATGAAGGGCTTTAAGACGCTCTTCAACTTGCTGAGGAGTGAGACCACTGTTACTTAAGGGTTTTCCTCCTGAAGAAGAACTGCCCGTTTTTTGCTGCCCAGGAAGAATGAGGCGTTTTTTCTTTACCTCTACAGTGACAGTTTTTGAACGCCCGTGTGTAAAGCTTTGACGCACATGAACTCCCTCACTGCCTTTTTTCAGGGTGAGTGTTTTTGGAGAAAGCGTCAATGACTTCTTATTGCTTGGTTTTTCGTCCGTATCCGTCA
>JAIEOZ010000293.1 GCA_019750035.1 Alphaproteobacteria bacterium
CCTGCTTCCGTATTTTTTCAGCTTCCGCTGTTTGCTGAGTCTTCTCCTGTTGCTCACGAAGAAGATTCTGATCCCGAATAGATAAGCTGGAATTTCCAGCACTCCACTTTCCCTGAATATCCTGACTCCAGTCTCCAAAGGCCCCTGCCATGTTATGATAAACATACCAACCGTCCTTTTTTCCCTTTCCATGGTTGGCAAATCGATGGATCTGCCCATCTGCGATGATATCTTCTCTGCAAACAACTCCTGAGGTCATCATGGCGTTCTTGAATTCTTCAACCATTTAGACCTCCCTAAAAGACGGTTGGCTGAAGCTCCATGCAATGGTACGAATAGAGCACAATAGTTCTTTCATATCGCCCCTCTATTCCATTGAGCGAGAAGACCTTCAACGACTTCCCGAATAGGAACTCCCACTTGAACAAACGAATCAATTTGAGGGCTCCTTCTAAGAGCACTATCAATGAGGTCTAAGACCCCATCACTCATAGAGTCATCTATAAGGGGTTGAATAAACCAACAATCAGTACTAGAAGTAGGATGTAAACCTTTGTTTAGCCCCTCAGTCTCAATGAGGGGTTTTTCTTTTTTCCAATTCATCATTTATCGTACGTCTCCATTTTGGTCTTCAATCCAACAAGAAAAAGCGCTTTTAGAAATGAGGATCTTCCGTCCTATCCGACGGATACACTTGTTAAAGCCATTACGCTCTGCTCGAAAAATAAGAGCACGAATTCCTCCTTCTGTGAAAGCTGGATTACTCGTGGTAAGTTCTATAGCGAAACATAAACAATGACAACCGACCTTAAACCGTTCCATATCTTTGCATTTTTGCAGGAAGATTGCCAAAAGATATGATCTCTCTTGCGGTATGGGACAACTGGGGGACAGTTTAAAGAAATTCAACAAAGTCCTCCAATTGAGAAACGGGCAGAGGCCCCTCAACGACTCTCATCTTATCCCTTTTGTTATTCCCAAGTGTCCCGTGAGTGTCCCATGGAGCCATTTTAAGGAGAGAATTTCTTATCAAAAAATCCTGAAAAATGGCGGAGGGGATGGGATTCGAACCCACGATACGACTTACATCGTATAACGGTTTAGCAAACCGCCGCCTTCAGCCTCTCGGCCACCCCTCCATATATACTACGTTTTTTAGCTGGCTATGAGGGGCTCTGTCAATGAGATATCGACTGATTTATTTCATTTAAAAGAGAAAACAGTCGACCCAAAGCAAAAGGGGTGTTCAGTCGATGATCTCCATTTTTAACTAAAGTCAACGTCACTTCAGGGCTTTTGATACGTTGAGCCAAGCGCTTTGAAAACGTCCAGGGAACCTCCACGTCAGCTGCGCCATGAATAAGGTGAACGGGACAATGAATATCAATGGTTTTGTGAAGCACAAGGTGTTTTCTCCCTTCTTCAACGAGCTGGAGTGTTATCGGAAAACCTTGCTCCTCATACTGGGAGGGAGCTTGAATGATTCCTTGGCGTATAAAGTCTTTGCGTTGACTTTCATTTAAAGTAGCCCAGATAAGCTCTTCAGTAAAATCAGGAGCAGAGGCCACTCCTATAAGTGCATGTATACGTTCAGGACGAGCAAGGGCTGCAAGTGTCATCAACCAACCTCCCATGCTTGATCCTACAAGGATAAGAGGACCTTTTGTGACATGATCAATCATCGCAAGTGTATCGGCGAGCCATAAACCAATTGTTCCTTGGTGGAAAGCCCCTGAAGAAGCACCATGCCCAAAATAATCAAAGCACGTATAGGTTTGATTAAGTTTTTTACTAACAGATTTTAGATAAGTAGCCTTAGTTCCCCTCATATTTGAGTTAAATCCCCCTAAAAAAAGAATTTCAGGGAGATTTTTATTCTTTTTATCGAAACGATTATAGGCTATAAAATTTGTGCTTTCCCTTTCTAACTTAGACAATACGTGGGAGGTGCAAGAAGAAGGAGAGTGGTTCATTGTCAACCTATTCAAATGAGTTATTCCAGTGCTCATTTAATATGAGACCTACGATTTTGCAAGTAATTCCAGCACTTGATAACGGGGGCGTAGAAATAGAGGCGATTGAAATAGCAAAAGCTATTGTAGCAGCTGGAGGAAGAGCATTGATTGCCTCAAGGAAAGGGAGATTAGAGGCTGAGTCACTTGCATCGGGAATTGAATTCAAACATTTGCCTCTTGATACAAAGAATCCCTTTCAAATTTATAAAAATTCAACACTTTTGCAGAAACTGATTATAAAAGAAAACGTAGACATTGTTCATGTACGCTCCCGTGCTCCTGCATGGAGTGCTTATCGGGCGGCGCATTCTCTGGGCATCCCTTTTGTCACAACCTACCATGCTGCCTATAGTTCCCATACAATCTTTAAAACGTTTTATAATTCTGTTATGGCAAAGGGAGACCGTATTATTGCCATCTCACAATTTATCAAAGACCATCTTATTGAAAAATATAGTAAATTTTCGTGGTTTGATCCCTCCAAAATACGCCTTATCCAACGTGGTATAGACTATACTCATTTTGATCCTTTAACAATTTCAGATGAATCCTTACAACAGTTACGTAACAGTTGGGAAGTACCGCCAACCGCACGCCTTCTCCTTTTACCAGGAAGAATCAGCCGAACAAAGGGACAAGATCTATTGATTAAGGCCCTCGCTCTTATGAAGCATACAGATGTAATGGCCATATTTGTTGGGTCAGCACTTAGACATGAGTCTTACCGAAACAATCTTCTTCGTTTGGCGTCTAAATTAAACCTTGAAGACCGTGTCAAATGGGTGCCTCCCTATGCGAACATTCCTATTGCTTATCAGCTCGCAGACATCATTGTTTGCCCTTCGCTTGTTCCAGAAGGTTTTGGAAGACTTATGGCGGAAGCTCAAGCGATGCAAAAGCCTATTATTGCTTCTAATCATGGAGCGGCACGTGAACTTATCGACAATGGGGTAACTGGTTGGTTAACTCCTCCTGGAGATGCAAAAACATTAGCAAAAACTCTGGATCATGCTTTAGATCTCCCTCAAAAGCAACTTGATGAAATGGGAGAAAAGGGACGTAACCGTGTTAAGCACTGCTTTTCTCAAGAAGAGATGTCTTCGAAAACAATTGCTGTCTACAAAGAACTTTTAAACGAGAAAAACCCTCTTTAGAACAGTCTATGAGTTGATCTCTCAATAATTTTGTTTACGGAGCATTACTCCCGCAATAATCGAGCGGCCTCAAGAGCGCCATAGGTCAAAATACCAGAAGCCCCCGCTCTTTTGATAGCAATCAAACTTTCCATAAAAGCTTTTTCATAGTCAATCCAGCCTTTTTCAGCTGCAGCTTTCAGCATGCTATATTCTCCACTGACCTGATAAGCAAAAAGGGGGAGAGGAAAAGCTTCTTTGAGACGATAAATAATATCCAAATAGGGAAGTGCTGGCTTTATCATTAACATATCTGCCCCTTCAAGAACATCTTGTGCTCCTTCACGTAAGGCTTCGCGGGTATTTGCAGGATCCATTTGATACGTCCGTTTATCCGCTTTTCCTAAGGCTGAAAGTGACCCGAGTGCTTCTCGGAAAGGACCATAAAAAGCAGAAGCATATTTGGCAGAATAGGCTAAGATACGTGTATTTTTGAACCCATCTTGATCTAAAGCCTGACGAATAGCCCCAATGCGTCCATCCATCATATCAGAAGGGGCGACCACATCAACACCTGCGTGAGCCAAAACAAGAGACATCTTGTTCAAGGCCTCAAGCGTGTCATCATTATCAACATACCCATTTCGCAAAACACCATCATGGCCATGAGACGTATAAGGATCGAGGGCCACGTCAACCATAACACCTAATTCAGGAAAGGTTTGTTTTAAAAGGCGCACCGCCTGACAGGTCAGGTTGTTGGGATTCCAGGATTCTTTTCCTTCTGCACATTTAAGAGCATCGTCCGTGTAAGGAAATAAAATAATGGCTCGTATCCCTAAATCACAAACGATTTGGCAGAGAGGGATCAATTCATCCAAAGCGTACCGATAAATACCCGGCATTGCTGAAATGTCCCGGGGAGTGGTTTTCTCTCGAATAAAAAGAGGCAAGATCAGATCCTTAACAGAAAGCTGCGTTTCCGCAACAAGGTCTCGACACCAGGAATCTTGTCGATTACGCCGGAGACGACTTTGGGGAAATTCTGCTGTCATCAATTTCATAAACCCTTCTAAATGCTCGTTGTGTCCTTAATCTAAAAACAGCAGAGGGTCAAGAAATAACCTGATTTTGTAAGCGTAATTTTATCTGCATTTATATTGCCTCATGATTAAGGCTCCTATGAACACTTAGAGAGATAGTTATGATAAGTTATGCCCTCGAGATTTAATTCTCCTCCACTTCAGAAGACTGATCTACTGGAGCTGCCATGGAATTAATGATAGATTGGTTTAGACCCTGAAGGAGAGAGGAAGAAAGCGACCCTTGCTGACGGATTTTCATGGATTCACTGGACCTTAAAACCAAGTTTACGGGAAAGTTACACCCTATTTTTTTCAATTGAACCATCTTTAAAGATATCATCTCGAGACTCTGTGCAACATTGATGTCACCCGGAGAACTCCCTTCTTCAAGCAAGAGTTGAAGAGATCTATTATACAGCCCTAGATGGAGACCTCCCCTTGCTACGGAAGCTTTATCTAAGCCCCCTCCTTTGAAAAGTGATATATCTAAAGGAAATGCTCTTTTCTGATCAGGAGAAAGAGCCCATATCGTTATAGGTTGATGGATCATTAAACGAAAAACCTCGGCCGCCTCAAACAGAGGAAAATCTGTGTTCTTGAGAGACGTTATATATTCAGCGAACTTCTGTTCGTCTACAGGCTCAAATGATTGATCGTTTATCAAATTTGGAGAATTTTGTATGCTCTCTTTCATACACTCTTTAAAAACATCTCGAAATTTTTGAGCATTCTGACCTTTTCTTCCTTCACAAATCAGACGCTCAAGAAAGCCTTTCTTGCCCATTTGAATGGCGGAAAAAAAACTATCTTCAGGGAAAAGCCAAAATCTTAAGAAGGTTCTTTCTTCACCCCCTTCTTTGTTTTGAAAAATGACTTTTCTGTCTTCACAACCTTCATTAATAAATCCCCCACCCTTAAAGGCACCCTCAGCAAATGGCCACAAATCCTCATGCAGGAATTCATATTCAGGATCTCTCAGAGCTTCCTCCGTCTTTAATCCTTCATGAATTAAGCTAAAAATTATCGCTCTTTGCGCTGAGTCTAAGACGCGGTTAAGTGTGGGTTCCAAAATCAAATAATTGAGAGAACTATTATATTGATCTACAGCGTCAAACTTACATAATTGGTCGAGATAAGCTTTGGCTTTTGCGAGAGTCTCGTGTTGAGCAGATGCTTCGTCGAAAATCTGTAATTTTAAGAGATCGGAAAGTGTTTTCCTTTTACTGTATCTTGATTTCAAAAGTAAATTTATTCGTTCTTTTGTTGTAGGAAGTTTAAGCGCCTTTCTTCTTTCAGAGCTGAATTTTTTGGCATTACGATATTGAGTGATGAAATCTAAATCCTCTAAGTTTACTGATAGTTTTTCGATAGCGTCTACTTGCGCCTGCA
>JAIEOZ010000250.1 GCA_019750035.1 Alphaproteobacteria bacterium
ATCCAGAATGATACTTGTCTTTAATTATTTTTCGTAAATGGTATTATTTGTTACTGATTTTCTTGCAACTGTTGTTATAAATAATAAGAAGATCTTAAGAAATACTTATGGTGTTCTTTTTATGTTCAGAATATCCAGAAGCAAAGACATATCCTGATTGTTATTGAAGGTATCAGAAACAAGTTGGGACAAAGACATTCCGCCCCAGTTAATCGCACGACGAATAAGGTAAGGCGTAGGGCTATGAGGTTCAATACGTTCAAGATAAGTAGCGACTTCTTCTAATATGAGATACGCCTGCTCTCGCGTTTCGATAGAGCCTGTTAGGGCTGCTTTTTCCGGGCGCAAGGGTTCAGTTGTTAACTTTTTGGCTTTTTGCTTTTCTCCACGGACACTAAGAATTTGACATGCAAATCGATGAATGGAATCTATTTTTTCGCGGAGTTTGTAAAATGCTGGAGCTTCTCCAGCTAAGCGGAAACGCAGCTCTTCTTCCACCTGTACCATCAGAGCCAAAGCACGTATGCAGGATTCATCCATATAACGATAGAATGTGGTTGATGTTTGATCAATGCTTAATGATATCTTTGCCAAAGAGGGATGATTGTCCTCTTTAGGTTGCATAACAGGGAGCTGATTCCTTTTGCCAACTAGTTCAAGGCGATTGGCTTCAAGGTAATCTAAAAATCGATAAGAAAGAACTGATCGATCCGAAGGTAAGCTAATCAAAATATAATAAACTTCTTCACTCAGTCGCGTATTGATCCACTCATAGGGAACAGCACGAAATTCGTAGGAACCTTTCTTTATTTGAGGATGGAGATCATTCCAAAAATTTTGCGTTAAGCCTAAGATAAGCTCAAGTCCCCATGTAAGGCCTGCAATTCCTTCAAGATGTAGCCACGCCTCAGTAAGCCAGGCAGCAATTTGAATATCCTTAGAGCGATTTTTGAGAGTGTCTTGACAAATATGGGCGACTTTATCCCAATCTGCCTTTTTAATTTCAGTTTTCCAAACCCCTTGGGGAAGCTTTTCGTCATCTTCTCGGCGCGCGTCGCGAATATGATCATAAATCTCGGTATACCGTAAGTATTCTCCACAAGGTTTCTTGCCCGAGATAGGCTTTAAAAGAAGCTGTACCTTAGGGTCTAATAATGCTTCTGCGGTCATGGTGTAGTCTCCAAAGTAAGACGGGGGGCTTGGTAAGGGAAATAGGGTAAATCAACCGGTGGTCCCGCCTGAATTTTAGGCTTCTCTGGTGTTGAAGAAGTTGTACTTGATGCTGCCGTACTGCTTGTGGTTGTTACTGGGGTTTCCTTTTTAGGGGGCCGCATTTTTATAGGAGATACCTTAAGCCGAACAAAAACGGTTGCCGCTGGTAATTTATCCACCGATGAAGATGAGGTGGAGGAGGATGATGATGAACATGAAGATGAAGATGTAGATGGGTTGTTTGAGACAACATTGGTGAGAGGGATGTCAAAACGCAAAGTTATGGGATCCTCGTCATTTAAACTAGAAAAGTCAGAAGCTTTGGCTTGATGTTGTAACAAGAGTCGAAGAAACGCCCACGTACCGCTATAAGAGAATGATGCATCTTCTCCCTGTGCATTATATCCCAATACACCTTCTGTTTCTTGGGGTTGTAGAGGACTATTCTGTGCCCAGCGGAAAATCACCATTACAGGATTACCTGTGCTCCAATAGCCTGTATGAGAGGGTGAGCGCATGGTAATTTTTGTGTCTTGAGTAGTGAGTTCCCAATGAAGGATTTCATTCGCACGATCTTCTTTGCTCTTATTGACTCTGAATGTTACGTCATAAGCAAAAGCAGGGAAGGGAAGTGTAGAATTGGGAACTAAATAATCACCAAAGAAGCTTCGAACTTGTTCTATTTGCTTAATAAAGGCAAGGGCATTTTGACCTGCTGTTCCCAGATCTTTGGCTTCTGCTAAAGTAGCTTTTACGTCGCTTCCTTGGCTGTCCAGCAATTCAAAGAAAGTGCGAATATCTTCAGGGGCAGCATCAGGTGCCGCTTCAGTAGGATCTTGTACAAAAGGAAACTTACCAGCGAGATTAGCGTTAAAAAATTTAGCGATTTGCGAATAAGAATCCATAGATACAGATCCTGAAAGATCAGCGCATCTCTTATGAAGTTTTTCCATAAGACTGATATGAATACGTGTAAAGAAGTCTTGGGAAGTTGCCATCAGTTTACTGTCATCTGTGTATTTTCTGCAAGTTGCAAGGACAACCTCATTAAGAGGAGTTGTAATAAAATCCTCAAGTGCAGTAAGTTCATTTCCTGGAGTTTTATGGGTATATCCATTAAGTTCATCAAGAATTTCTTGCCATTTTTTAACAAGGGGAAGATTTCCAGGCATGTTTTCGATATTAATTTGTTCGAGAAGCGAAACAAGCGGCTCAGAAAACTCTTGAGCTAAGTAGTTAATACGATCTCTTTGTTGTTGCAGATAACTTTTAAGTTCCGTCACATTAAAGACACTATAAGCTTCTAGGGCAGCCATCGGCTTGCCATCCCACCAATCAAAAGAATCCATTTTAATAGAATAAGGAGCCTCTGCTCCTAAGATAGCGTCTAGCTTTTGCAACGGGAGATAAACTTCAGTGTTTAACAGCCCCTTAAGAGCGCTATAAACAACAGTAGAATTAATGGCTTTAAGAGTAGATAAAATCTGTTCAAGATAAGGACTTGCTGTCCTATAATTTTGCACTTGTGTAAGCAAAACATCCTCTGGAGAACTGACAATACTTCCATTTGTGTCGGAACTAAACACTTCAGCTTCGGCGAGAAATTGAGTAATATTTTTTGTCAGGCTATCACTTCCTACTTTGTGCAACAAAGGCTGGAGCGCTTTTGGCATGTTTAAGAGGCGGGAATTCATAAAATTCGTATAGTCAGTTGTTACACTGACTGCTTGTTGAAGGCGGAGTACATCCCACAATAAAGCAGACCCTGTTGGGACAGCCGTGATAATGCTTTGATTATTAGCTTGAGCCATGAAGGATTCGTTAAAGAAAAGAGTTAAGTATTGTTGTAGAGACAAGGTCCCGTCTGATGGCTTATTTAACGCAAGATTATTCTCTGTGCTAAAAATAGTCTCTCCAGCAATAAGGGGAGAGGCGTAACTAGCCAGTTGTTTACGGAAAGAGAGAAAGTTTTGATCAATTTCACGAGCAAAATTAGTTGATTCCGTTTGCATAAAAAACTTAGAGCCTTTAATAAGGCCTAGAATATAGTCATATTGAGGGCCAGGATTAAAGACATCCGCATTAATCCATTGCAATCCAGGATCTTGTATAGATGTAATGGTTTCGTTAAGGCTAACGTAAGCATTACGAAGAGCATCGACATCGGCTGTATAATGATGCGCTCCAGTGATTTCGTTAAGGGTTGTCGACAATTGTCCTAATCCTGGGATCATTCGAATAGGATCAAAACAAGCAAGCTGAAACTGATCAAAAAGAGTGTGTAATTTTGAAGAAGCCTCCCTCTGGTAAGTCTTAAAATCAAATGGTTTTATGTTTGTATATTTTAAAGTAGTTGTATAGTAACTGCTGTGTGTAAAAAAAGATTGAGGCATATCATAATTGAACAAATACTTGATAATGTCTGCGACGTCATTCAAATTTGCAGATGATCCGAGTTCATTGAATTTCTGTGCTGCAAGTTCAAGAGCTTGTGTACTAATAACATAGTTTTGTAAACGATAAAACTCTATTGTTTCAAGAGGATAAATACCATTTCCTGCAACTTCTGTGACGGGAATAGTTGAGTTTTCTGAAAAAAGTTGTGTCGCCTTATAATCTAATTGACTCGACAACGACTGAAGAATGACCTGATCATAAGCAAGGCTCATTACATATTTAATTCTAAAATCGATATTAGATAGCCAAGATGCAGGAATGAAGACAGAAGAGAGATGATTAACACTAATTTGGGTCATTGTGTTAAGAAGAACTTGAGCCTGCTCATCAAAGAAAACGCGCCCCATATCAGATTGCGCATTTTGCCCGTGTATTTTTTCTAAGGTAATATCTATCTGAGAAAGGGCAGGAACAAGATTCATTTTAGCTTTTTGTAAACTGTCATTAGCTCGCAAGAGACCAAGTGTTCCTAAAACGGCAGCGACGGCAATAGTAATCTTGCCAAAACGTATTGCCGTGCTATTCCCCAGTAGGGCTTGAGAAAGGGGCCTTGCAAGGCCTACTTCGCGAAAGGCTTTGTATTCAAAAAGGTTTTCAATAAAATAGAGGCTGTTGCGTTTGACTTTATTAATAGACCCCACTTTTAAAGAAACTTCTTTAGATGTTTCATTAAGAGCAGGTGTTTCGATGCTACTATCACCCACAAAATAAATTCCACGTAAAAAGAAACTCTCATGGTAACCTGAAGCTTTAAATAGGTTATCAGAATAAGTTCGAATCCCATCCTTTAATGTATTTAAAGTTAAGGGGAATAAAAAAATATCATCAGAGTTGACGGTATTTTTCCCGTCCGCATATATTTCTTCCTGATCTTGGTAGAGAGATCCATTAAGGATAGAAAAAGCTTCATCTATCCATTCCGTATCATAACTTGAATCTATAGGATGACTGTTGGACCAACCAAACATGTCATGCTTATTATGAGAAGGGATGGCTTTACAAAAGCTTTGAAATCCAGGAACAAGATCACATTTCGTCACCATGATATAAATGGGAACTTTAATGCCTGTCATATGCTGCATTTGCCATAGTTTTCCATAAAGATATCCCGCACGAAGCATGATTTCATCATGAGACAGCCTATCTCTGCCGATAATCTCTGAAGCTGGGATTGTTAAGATGACACCATCTAAAGCTCTTTTTGGACGATGATGTGTTAAAAGATTTAAGAAAAGTTTCCAGTTGTCTTCCTCAGAATTTATTTGAGATGAACCGAGGACAAGCTTTCCATCCAAATCTAAAACGATACCGTGGTTGTAAAACCACCAATCACAAAGGGGTTTCTGCTCGCTTTTTGTTTCGAAATCAGGTCGACCTATTGGCCTATCTAAAGCTAAGCTCTGAAGAACTGTCGTTTTTCCTGCGTTAGATGTACCAAGCATGACAATCCAAGGCAATTGGTAACGGAATTGAGTTCCCCCAATAAAATCATGCATGAGTTCTAAGGCATAAGTAAAAGACTGACTTAAGGGATCAGTGGATGAATATCCAAAACGGGCAAGAAACAGGTGAATTTTCTTTAATAATGCTGATGGAGGTTTGATAATCGGTTCATTCTCATCTTTTCTCGTAGCACTTCTATAAACGATAACGCCAATAACAGAAAATATTATCGCTAGTAAAAGAGAAACGACTAGATTCCATGGAAAGTAATAATTTAATTGTGTGAGGTGACTACTTATCATTTATCTTCGACTCTTTCGTAACGTTATAAGAAATTATTCGGTTAACTATTTGATTTATATCTGCTGTTGCAAAATACCAAATAATATAAGAAGCTAATAGATAAGCAAATCCGATTCCTGTAAATATTAAGTACCAATTTCGTAAATTAGGAAGTTCTTTTGCTTCTGCTCCTTCCAGGGCATGTGCGTAAGCATCTGGAAAAAGATGAACTTTTTGTCGAAACAAATAAGGTTCTCTTCGATTGATAAATGTAAAAAGTCTTATTCTGTAAGAACTCAATGCGCCTTGATCATCAAAATGGCGATATTTACCTCGAAAACCTAAGCCTAAAGCATTAAGGTAGATGATGGCGAGTTCAACGCGAACAGGGTCTTTATTATAAAGTAACAAATCTAATTTTTCGAAAAAAGTTTGGCCTGCACTGTGGGTTGAGTAAATTCTTTGTTCTAAAATATTTGTTTCCCAAT
>JAIEOZ010000072.1 GCA_019750035.1 Alphaproteobacteria bacterium
GAGGTTTCCCATTGATCAGCATAGGCATTTTCCGGAATAAAACGTTGAACAAGCTCTTGAATAACTTCTTCACGCATCGCTTCGATAAAATCGTGAACATCGGCGACTTCCATGATTTCTCGGCGTTGTTCATAAATGACCTTTCGTTGGTCATTCATGACGTCGTCATATTTTAAAAGTTGTTTCCGAATATCAAAATTTCGCGCCTCAACTTTTTGTTGAGCTTTTTCAAGAGCCCTATTAATCCATGGGTGGATAATGGCTTCACCTTCTTGAAGACCTAGTTTTTGCAGCCAGCTATCAAGACGTTCAGAGCCAAAAATGCGCATCAGGTCATCTTCGAGAGAGAGAAAGAATTTTGAAGCTCCTGGGTCGCCTTGACGACCGGCTCGGCCGCGAAGCTGGTTATCAATTCGACGGCTTTCGTGACGCTCTGTGCCGATAATAAATAACCCTCCTGCCTTTCTGGCGATTTCTGCACGAGTGACGACTTCTGCTTGAATTTCTTGAACGCGAATGGCAGCTTTGTCAGTATCATTTATGCGCGCTATTTCTTCAGCAATGCGCAGATCGGCATTACCACCCAGCTTAATATCCGTCCCTCGACCCGCCATGTTTGTGGCGATGGTTACTGTACCAGGGATACCAGCGTCGGCAATTATTTTAGCTTCTTGTTCGTGATATTTTGCATTTAAAACACTGTGAGGAATTTTCCTTTGCTTTAAAATAGAGGAAAGAAGTTCTGACTTTTCAATGCTAACTGTTCCAACGAGGACGGGTTGTTGACGTTCTCTACATTCCTCAATCAACTTAAGAATAGCTTCATATTTTTCCTTTGCAGTTCGATAAACCTCATCATCCATGTCCTTGCGAGTCACGGGAACGTTGGTGGGAACTTCAAGAACTTCGAGTTTATAAATATCGCCAAACTCAGCGGCTTCCGTCACAGCGGTTCCAGTCATGCCGGCTAGTTTAGGATAAAGGCGGAAATAATTTTGATATGTTATTGAGGCGAGAGTTTGATTTTCTTGTTGAATTTCAACATATTCTTTTGCTTCCAGAGCTTGGTGGAGACCTTCTGAATAACGACGTCCTTCCATAATACGGCCCGTAAACTCATCAATAATCATGACCTTGTCATCTTTAACCATGTAGTCAACATCGCGGGCAAAAAGCTTGTGAGCTTTAAGCGCCTGATTGACATGATGAACGATGGGCACATTTTGAATGTCATAAAGAGAAGAATCACTTAAATAATTCTCTCTCTTTAAAAGCTGCTCGATGTGCTCAATGCCTTGCTCTGTAAGGGTAACGGCACGGGCTTTTTCGTCTTTTTCATAATCTTCGGGTAAAAGCTCAGGGATAAGTTTATTAATAATGACATAAAGATCAGAAGAATCTTCCGCTGGACCTGAAATAATAAGAGGAGTACGGGCTTCGTCAATAAGGATGCTATCGACTTCGTCGACAATGCCATAGTGAAAAGGTCTTTGGACCATTTCCTCAAGCCGAAACTTCATATTGTCTCGAAGATAATCAAATCCAAGCTCATTATTGGTGGCATAGGTTACATCGCATCGGTAGGCGATTTGTCGTTCAAGGTCATCAAGATCATGAACGATACAATCAACGGTAAGGCCTAAGAACTTGTAAATAGTTCCCATCCATTCTGAGTCACGTTTAGCAAGGTAATCATTGACCGTAACGACGTGGACCCCTTTGCCTTCAAGGGCATTTAAATAAACAGGAAGAGTCGCAACAAGGGTTTTACCTTCACCCGTCTTCATTTCTGTAATCATTCCGCGATGAAGAATGATACCCCCTTTAAGCTGAACATCAAAATGACGCATGCCAAGGGTTCGTTTTGACGCCTCTCTGACAACAGCAAAAGCTTCAACCAGCAAATCATCGAGGCGTGATCCATTTTTAAGGCGCTCACGGAACTCCTCGGTTTTAGCTTGCAAAGCTTCATCGTTAAGTTTTTCGAGGGAGCCTTCAAGGGCATTGATTTGTTCAACAATATGATTAAGGCCCTTGATATATCGATCATTAGCTGAGCCAAAAACCTTCCGAAAAAGTGTTGTAAACATATGCCCTCGTTTCAATTACATTAATTAATCCAGTATATACAAAGAGGGTTCAAAAGGCTAGATTTTCCTGAAAGGTGATATTGATTTGGTCAATTCTTTTAATCAGCTCACCAAATTTTCTCAATGATTTTCAAGGAGAAGTGTTACATTTCCAAATGCTTCGGCGTGTAAACGGCAGAGCCCACCAATAGGAAACGTAAAAATAGGCGTTGTATGTCCAAAATCTACATCAGCAATGATAGGAATAGTCTTTAAAGCCGATTTGGTGGACAAGATATAGCGTAGTTTTTCATTTGTCATCCCAAAGCTATTTTCAAAGCGTCCGAGTACGATCGCGCGAACTTTGGCAAAATGAGGATCTTGAATTAATGACTGAAGGTTGCGGTCAAATTCATATACATCTGTGCCGCTTGCGTTGGACACCTCCTCGAGAAACAAAATAGCGTTATCTAAGGTGGGTTTATAAGGTGTTCCACATAACAGCCGGAAAGTTCCCAGATTCCCCCCAATGATCTTGCCCTCCGCTTGACCGGCATTGATGACCTTATAACCATGGTTTGGGTGAAATATTCTTTTCTCTTGATTTAAGTACCAGGCATCATCCGACCATTCTTTTGAAGGAAGAAGTGAAATTTTGTCTGCCTTAAAAAATATTTTTTTAAAATGTTCAAGGCTATATTCAAATCCCTTTTGCATTGCAAAGGAACTAAAATGGACCCCAGAATAGGTCACCAGAGCTGTATGATGATAGATGGCATTTCCAAGAGCCGTAATATCTGAAAATCCACAAAAGATTTTAGGCTTTTGCTTTATCAAATTATAGTCAATAAAATCCAAAAGTTGGTTTGAATTATACCCCCCAATAACAGCGAGGATGGCTTTAACATTTGGGTCGGCGAAAGCTTCGTGTAAATCTGTTAGACGAGACTCAATCGAGGATGAATGCATGATGTCCTGTTCATCAACCTGTTGCCCAAAAGTAACCTGTAACCCAAGACTTTCCAAAACCTTGATGGCTAATGCCCTGTTTGTGCTTGAGATAATCCCCATACTGCGAGAGGGGGCGATTATGCGAATTTCGTCGCCAACCTTTAATTTGTCTGGGAAAATAGACTTCATGATCAAAAACTTCCTCTCTCAAGTTTTCAAAAGCATACCCATCATAAGTCTCTTGTGATATAAATCAACGCTCATAAATTGAAAAAACAAGGTTCATTAATGGGCACGCAGAATCAGGAATAGCACATGGAAGAAAAAATTTATCATTTAGGTATTAAAGCTCTTATCCGCAATCAAAGGGGTAAGATTTTGTTACTTGAAGTGAACCAAGAGATGTTCAAAAATCCAAAGCCAGGAGGATATTGGGATATTCCGGGAGGAAGAGTTTTAATGGGTCAGAGCGTCGAAGAAACCTTACTCCGGGAAATTGCAGAAGAGACTGGAATCACAGTTCTTGATTCTGTTGAGCCGTGGGATACTCTTATTTCAAATATAGAAATACCTTTGAAAGGTGACGAAAAAGCAGGGCTTATTTTATCCATTTATAGATGTGTTGTCGGTGATTCTGTTAACATTCGATTAAGTGAAGAGCATACGGACTATGCTTGGGTTTTTCCTCAAGAGGCATCGCAAAGGCTTTCCTATAAATATCCACTATCCTTTACGCAAAAAGTAAAAGAACTTAATCTGCCTACATCAAGGGAAAGGACACTACATGATTGATCACATCTCATTTGCCGTAAAAAATTTCCAACAAAGCCGGGACTTTTATGATCAAACCTTATCTATTCTTGGATATGAACGGTTGATGACTTTTGATGATGAGAACCATCAAGTGGCAGGGTATGGCAAGAACGGCAAACCCTCCTTTTGGATTGGGTCTAAGAAAAAACTATCAGAAGAAGATAAGCGCGAACAGATTGGCCAGGCGGCAGGGTTTCATGTGGGATTTTCGGCGCCTGACATTCAGTCTGTTCATCAATGGTATCAAAAATGTTTAGAATTGGGCGGAATAGATAATGGAGCTCCCGGGCTTCGACCCGAATACCATCCTGGCTATTATGGGGGGTTTATCATTGACCCTAATGGGTGGCGTATTGAAGGATGCTTTCAGAATTATCAAGGGGCCTAGGTCTTTGTGTAGGGCTGCCTCATATAAAATAAGGTTCTCTTTCCCATGTCATCCACGGACTAGATAAGCCTTATTTTTCTCTGAAAAATAATGACTTTTCTTGATCCGTGGATCTCATAGATATCTAGATGCTTGGGCCAAGAAGTCCTGCGCTTTGCTTTGCAAATCAAGGACTTCTAGCCCAAGCATGACACAGATTATTAAGTGTCCTCTTTTATGTGAGGCAACCCTAAGTCTTTATGGGCAAGCTATTCATTTCTTGAGTTTTCTATGGCACCATGACTGTAAAATTTCCGGGTTCTTCAATATGAATAACCCCTGCCCAAAGACACATGACGATAGCCGTTTCGTCAATGGCCGGCGGTCCTTCCACCATCACATCTAAGGCTTCAGAAATCCAAGGATCAACCACCACAGGAATGCAAGGCATGGGCACTAACACGCCTAAAGCTGCAATTGTTGCTGCGTCCACTTCAGGGTTTGCAAGTGAAATACACATTCCAAACGTCACGATATTCATCAGCGGAACCATATCTGCGATATTGCCCATGGGCATTCCTTCAGCCATCACGGTTCGATCAGGGAGAACAACTAAAGGCGTTGGGACAAGGCCAAAGGCACACTTGATCAGGGATGTTTCGCCAACGACGGCAAGACTCATGCTTCAATTCCTAACGATGTTGGGTTTCCTTGTGTGTCGAAAAGTTGAGGCTTACGCACCAGTCGCCCATTGTCAAAAGTAAGAATTTGCCGAATGATCCCATTTTCATAATAAGACTTAAAGTCTCCCTCGCGCCTTCCTTGAATATAGTTTCCTGATTCAAGAAGCGATCCACTGGGATAATAAGACAGAACAGGACCATTTAAAAGTCCTTGCTGGTAATGATACACTTTGATGACACGTCCCGACGTGTCGTAGGAAATGGCGGTTCCTTCTTTAAGGCCATGTTGAAATTGCACTTGGGCTCGAATCATTCCCGCTTCATCGTAGTGCGTAGTTGTCCCATGTTGTTTGCCTTCATGAAAAGATGTGTGGAGGCGAGAACGCCCGTTTTTATAAAATTCAGCGGGTCCATGGGGAATGCCCTGATGAAAGGTCATTCTTTCCTTTATCTGTTGATTCGCATCATATCGTTGAGATTCTCCGTGAAGTTGACCTTTTTCAAAGTTCTGTCGAGATAAGATATTGTTATTTTCATCATATTGCTCCAAAGGGCCGTGCAGCTTTCCCTCAATTTTCTGACCCAAAAATCGGCTTTTGCCAGAAAATGGCGCTTCTTTTTCTTCAAGAATATCTTGAGTCGCTTTTTCAGCTTCTAAAAAGTCTTGTTCAATCTCATCTGTCATGTATTTCTATCCATTCAGTAAAATCATAGCCCCTGTAACATCTACAGTAGCCCCTTTCAAAGAAGCCGTCCCTCCTCCTGTGAGTTCAAGAGCTCCTCCTCCTTTGACAGAAGTATTTCCTCCTCCTGTGATCTCAACAGCTCCTCCGCCTTTCAGGGTGGCGTTTCCTCCTGCATCGAAGGTTGCATCTGCTGAAGCTGTGAGACTATAAGCAGCCCCTGCTTTTTCAGTTATATCCGTTGTTGCAGTGGAAGAAATGCTTGTTCCTGCTGTAAACGAAATGGCTTGCGTTGCGTTCACACTAAAATTACCGGAACATTTAAA
>JAIEOZ010000174.1 GCA_019750035.1 Alphaproteobacteria bacterium
TTGTTCTTGATGGCTCAAAAATTGATATTTGATTATGAAAATGGTAGTATCCATTCAAGAAATTCTTAGAAAGATAAAATAAAATGATTAGGATATTCTCAACCTTGATTTTCTGCTTTGTTTTATCAAGCTCTACCTGGAGTTCTCAAAGCCTGATAAGGTTCAGTGAGAGAGGATTGCTTCAAGGTTTACAAAAAACTTCTAGATGTATCTCCATTCCAGTAAGATTTTTTTCGGCAGATTCATTAGACGATAAACCTTCAGCTCCAGAAAGAAGTAAAACAATGCAAGTATTCTCTAGACCAACGCACGACCGGATTGCCAAATACGTACTCTCTGAGGATGAAACCGTCAGAATTGATGTTTTAAAGGCTTTTACAGGGATTGATTCTTTGACTTCCGCCAGGCAACTTGACGAGCATTACAATCCATTTGATCCGCTCTATAACCTAAGAAGATTGATTAATTCTGCTTCATCCCAAGAAGTGTTTGAGACAGTAAGAGACTCGTCAGATGTAGAGGTTTCCTTAGGCGGCAAGAAAAACAAGAAAGCCTCTGAATTGCTGAAAGGATTGAGTGGTCTATATAGCGATCTTTCTCATGCTTTCCCAAGCCAAAGAAATCGTTCAACTGTTGATTTTCTGTGTGAGACAAACTTCGGGTTCATCACCATTGAGTTTCAAGTTGCTAAACAAGATTATTGGGATAAACGAGCTCTCGCCTACATCTCGAGCATTTACGGAAATCAACTCAGAACAAGGGATGATTATGTTCAAATCCAGAATGTGATAGGCGTAAATCTTTTGGGTGATGGGTCTACTCCCTACTGGAAAGATGGAAGATTTGTTAGAGATTATACCTTTGTGGATCAAAGAAACTCTAAAAATAAAATCCCTTCCTTGAGGCTGATTCAGTACTCCCTTGGGGATGCAAACCTTGACCATCCAGACTTCAAGGACAATGAAAAACTCAGACAATGGATTGAATTTTTCAAATCGGCTCACGAGAAAAAATCGACGCCTCCGTCAGTGGATGAACCTGTAAAAAAGGCCTACGATATGATCAGAGTCGACAAGCTGAAATCTGGACATCCAGAGCTTCTTAGATCTGCTGATGAGTTCTTTGCGTCTCTCACAGAGCATGATAAAGCTGTTGAAGAAAAAGGGATAGAAAAAGCTAAAATTGGAATCGCTAAGAAATTGATTGAAAATCCTAAACTGAATGATCAAGAAATTTCTGATATTTCTGGGTTATCTTTGGCTGATGTAAAGAAACTGAGAAAATAACGTTATCTTCGAGTGATTTTCTAGCATTTCGAGAGAATCTCAATAATTCTTGGATGGTTGTATTTTTGGGCAAGTTCTAAGGCTGTTCGTCCTTGATTGTCTCTGGCAGCCCTATCGGCTCCACATTCAAGCAAAGCTATCAGAGCTTCTGGTTTTCCATACATAGCGGCTCTAAGAAGCGGCGATATATTAAAAAATCCATACTCGTTCACATCCACTCCTTGCGCTCTCAAGACTTTAATCTTGGAAGCGTCATTGGCGAAGATAGCGCTGACAAGTTGAATGTTAGAAGCCGTCATGGAAAGAAAATTCAAAAATTAGGATTAAAATTCAAGATAGCAAACTTGAAAAAATCAAAATAGATTGAATTGCTTTTCTGATTTAATTTTTTTAGAAGTCGCTTTTGTTAGTTTTCTATTTTGGTTTTAGAAAACACCGTAACGTTATTTTTGGAAGAATCGAAGATGTTTGTTCCTTTAGCACTCCCTCGGTCTTTTTCATTTTCTTGGTAGGAAGGGGGTAGCAAAGACCGAAGGTCTGCGCGAGGGGCAAAGCCCCTTAGGATGAGAAGCTTAAAAACGAAGTTTTTTCCGATTAGATATTAGTTTATCCACAAGAGTTATCCCCAAGAAAACCGGTTTTAAATACAGTTTAAATTAGTTTAATACAGTTTAGGTTTTTTCCGACCCTTATACCGTAAGGCACCACGAGGTGTTTTTGTCCGTGATGTATATACCAAACGTCCGTGATGTATATACCAAACGTCCGTGATGTATATACCAAACGTCCGTGATGTATATACAAGATAAAATTCATTAACAGACTTGTTAACACGTGAAAAAGTCCGTGATGTATATACCAAACGTCCGTGATATATACTCCCCATTTTTTTATTTAGTGTAAGGTTTCTTCTTGAGCTTCATCATTGAAGTCACTTAAAAGAGGAAGTTTTCTTAGGTTTTTAAAAGAAACAAATGTTTTTTTATCTCTCTCTATCCATTTTAAGAAATAACCAGGAATGTCATTCTGTGAAACGGCTTTCTTTAAATCACTTTTAAATTTTTTAAATTCTCTTTCGCTTCCTGATTTTTCGTAAAGAGTCTCTACTAAAAACTCCCAAGCTTTACCATGTCCTCCTGCATGCTTTCTGGCTGTTCTGTAGAGAAACCTTTTGAGAGCTGAGGTGATACCAAAGTAATCAATATCAACCATAAGAAGAGACCCCTTAGAACAAATTCCATCGTAAAGCCAATCTGAAAGCTTTATCTCAATTTCTCGAATATCCTTTCTCTCTGTGTAACTCCACCATTCTAAAAATCCGAATCCTGCCCTGTATCTCCCATCTTCATTACGAATGGTTGTTTCTATCCCTGTTAACTGCAACCTGGATAAACTTTCTTCTAAATCTTTCTGTTGTTTTGTTACATTACGTCTTCTAAGAGCTTTAAATATCTCGTGACGAGGAATAACCATTGTTCTCGGAGGAATATCAGAACCTTTGTTTAGGATTTCTTGCATCTTGCCAGCAACGAATAAGACAATATCCCAATCGTAAATGCTGGCTAAGAAATGGCCCGTATGGCGAGAAACCTTGACTTTGATCATGTTAGGCCCATCATGCTTTTCGTAAATAATTGGCGCTCTACGGTTTTTAGAAAGAGCTAAAAAAGGTACTTCCATCATCTCTGTGATGTCTCTAGCCGCTCTTTCTTGAGGGCTTAACTCGGGAAGTTTTGGGCCCTTGGGTTTTTTGGGTTTTAGATCTTTTGATTTCTCTTTTTTGATCTCTAAATTTTCAGACTGTACTGAGACTTCTCCTCTTGTTTCTTCTTTCTCCGATAAATTGGTATATTTATATTCTTCTTTATCTATTTTGTATAGTAATTTACGTAAAAACGAAGATAGAAATTTTTTCATGAATATTCTTTCTTTTTCAGAGAAACCGCTAAGATAAGAGATTTTTTAGCTGTTGATAAACTTCCCCACCGTTTCTTTTTCCAACTAGAATTATATAAACTGTCTTTGTTGGTTCTTCTATACGATAGACAATACGATATTCCCCACAATCACTTCTTCTGTAAGGTTCATAATCTTTCAAAAATTTAGAATCATGAGGTCTTGGCTCTTCTTGAAGATTTAGAATGTACGTTTTAAGCTGCCTTTGATGTTTGATAGGAAGAGTTTGGATAAACTTAATAACTTTCTTATCGAAGATAATTTGGTACATGTTTTAACGCTGCTTTAAGAAAGTTGAACTTTCTTCAGCTGAAGCCCATTCCGCTCTTTTTTCTAACGCCTCTGCTAATGTTCCCCAAAAAGCATCTTCAAGTTCTTGGTAATGCTGATAGGAAACCATAACTACTGAAGGATGCCCTGATTTTTCGATAATAACAGGCTCCCCTCTTATAGCCGTTTCTAATATTGAACCAGAACGTCTATTAAGTTCTGTAGATGAAATATGCATTCTTTTTTCCATAAGTTAAAACAACCATAAACGTAAAATACGTAATTATTCAATGAAAGTCAAGATTTGTAATCTGGTAATTTTTTTTCATGTTTTGCAGCTGTAAAAAAGCACATTCGGAGAATGTATATTGCGTCTGCACGAATTCTGCAGAATCAAGTTTTTGATTAAGTAGTGCAAATCTTCACAATCGAGAAAATTATTCTTGGATGCAAAACATCGATTTTTTAGATTTTTATGAAAAATCACATCTTAAAATTTGAACAGATTTTACCAATTCGAAGAACGAGAATTTTTAACCAGCAAGATCACTATTTTTCAAACTCAAAGATGGATCTTTGGGACATTAAAAATCTTCATTTTTTAGAGATTTTTTAAAAACGTCACTTGTGACGTGTAAGCGCGTATGTTTGATTTTTAGAAATTTGAAAAATGACTTAATACAACTCAGAGGGAAAAAACAAGTAGCAATTAAACTTGCCTTACTTCTGGTGAGTTTTTAACTTTTCTAAAAAATTCTGAAAATAAGCACCATATGAAATATTATCCTTCTAAGCTTAAATTTGTAATGCTTTTATTGAATTTTTTATACTTTTCTACAGAAATTTTTGCTGGAGATGAAGAAGATCGAAACGTTACTTCCAGACTTCATTCGAATTCTAATGCACCCTATAGAAAAATGGAAAATAAGGAACAACCTACTTCAGTTAGTCCAACTAACCAAGATGAATTAACAGAAGCTCAACAAGGGCTTTTACACGACCTCTACTCGTCAAACTTTTCTTTTAAATATCTGTTTAATTGGTGTAGCTGCTTAGATACTGCAAATGATGTAGAAGCTCGAAAATTAATGGCACAAAATAATCAAATCGGAAAAAAAGCTAGAATTTACTATAAAAATCTAGCAGATGAATCCAGGCGTAGCTATGTACAATACTTAGATTTTTCTAATCTTCTTCTAACAGGTTTTTCAACTGTTTGGCAGGCATTAAGGTTTTCACAAAATGAACATGATATAGGATTCTTACCAGCTTTTACAACAAATACTGTTTTACAATGTTCTACTGGGGCTTCATTCATATTAAGTGGTGCAAAATTAATCATTGAAAAGGAATTGGCTAGAAAGATTGATTAAAATTTACCATTCTAAAATATTTCATCAATCCCAATAATGACGTTAATGCCCCGCAAACGTGATCTACACGAGAAAGTTTATGGGTGGGGTTTAGTTCCCATTAAATCAACACCAAAACTCCTTTAAAAATGCAAAATTAGGGAAAAGAGACCTATGTTGAAAAAATCTTCAACCTAAGAAATACAAATTTGACCAATTTTTGGAAAGCCTCTGTATTTGCACGTACACAAGAAAAATCGATCATATATAGAAAAACTCACACAAAACAATATTTCTCGCGCAGACCCCATTTCCGGGGCATTAATCGATATGTTTTGATGTTAGATAAAACTCAGATATAAAATTATCCGTGTTGCTGAAGAATCTCAACGATTTGGGGATGATTGTATTTTTTAGCCAATTGCAAGGCGGTTCTGCCTTGGCTATCCAGGGCGTTTCTATCGGCTCCAACCTCGATCAGAGCTTTCAAAGCCTCTGATTTTCCATACACCACGGCTCTCAACAGGGGAGGAAAGCTAAAAAATCCTCTGTCGTTCACGTTTACCTCCCCATGATCAACCAGTTCCCTAATCCTGGAGGAATCATTAGCGAAAATAGCGCTGACAAGTTGAAGGTTAAGCGAAGTCATCGGATGGTAATATCCTCCCCTGAGTTAAGAATCGTTGTTCTGAAAATTGTTTAGGATCAGTTTCAAAATATCAAATCAAAAAAAATTAGAATATGGGAAAAATAATCTCAAAAAATTATTTTTATCCCTCCCCATCTCCGATCTTGAGAAAAATAAAAACCCAAAAAACTCAGATTGAAGATTTTGAAAAAATCGAAATGTGCGCGCTTATATGTTGCTACGCAACATTTCTAAAAACCGCAGTTTTACTAGATTCAGGAAACGAAAATCTTGGTTTCCAAAAATAGCTATGAATTTCAAAAACAGGTATCCATGTTTTTTGTTCTTGATGGCTCAAAAATTGATATTTGATTATGAAAATGGTAGTATCCATTCAAGAAATTCTTAGAAAGATAA
>JAIEOZ010000226.1 GCA_019750035.1 Alphaproteobacteria bacterium
GGTCTCGAAAACCGTTGTATGTGTAAACGTACCGTGGGTTCGAATCCCACTCCCTCCGCCAGCAAGGACAGGGTCTATACCGAAGACATAGGTATCAATTTTTCTTTGAAAACGAGATAGAATCAATATGACGGCTCTAAAAATGAGGTCTTAATGATCAAACTTTATTGGAAAATTAAAAACAGTATTTATGCCCTTTTTTCAAAAAGGACGATGGGAGCTCGAGCCCTTGTCCTTCGAGATAATCGTATTTTGTTAGTTAAACATACGTATATGCCTGGATGGTGTACCATTGGAGGTGGAATTGAATCAGGAGAGACAGGTTTGCAAGCTTTAAGGAGAGAACTTCAAGAGGAGGTTGGAATAACCCTTCGTGAACTCCCCTCTATATTGGGCTTTTACTATAATCGCACGCAAAAGCGGGACGACTATGTGATCACTTACATTTGTAAGGAATTTGAAAAACAGGACGTGGTTTCTATAGAAATTTTAGAAGAAAAATGGTTTTCTTTAGATGCCTTGCCCTCAGATATTTCTCCCGGAACAAAAAGACGTATTGAAGAATATTTAGGACATCGTTCTTTAAGTGATAAATGGTAAATACTGCCTTCATTCTTATGGAGAATTGTTTGCTTTATAACTTAAAAAATAGTGCTAATCTTAGGAACTTAATGGCTTGTTCTCTATTGTACGAAGGGATTTTCCATGGATGAAGTGCCATCACCCTTAATGCAGGCTTACTTTTGTTCTCAAAGTGCTGCTCAAGAAGGTTTTGATTGGGATTCTCCCTTTGAAGCTGCGAGGAAGGTACAAGAAGAACTTAACGAAGTTCTACAAGAACTGCAAAAGCCTATTAGTCTTTCCCAACAACACGCTTTAAAGGAAGAAATTGGAGATCTATTTATGGCTTGTTGTTGTCTTGCCCGACACTGCAATGTTAATCCTGATGAAGCTATTGCGATAAGTCTTAAAAAATTTATAAAACGATATTCATGTCTTAAGTCTACGGCACAGGAAAAAGGCGTTTCTTTGCAAGGGTCTTCTGTAGCTGAACTTTCAAGTCTATGGCAGCAGGTTAAGCGTAAAATTGCAGCAGAAAATTAATTCTTCGTCCCTATTTAAAGCAAATTTCTGCCCCTTAAGCGGTATGACCGAGCTCATAGCCCCTCTTGTCTAACCGTTGTTCCCTTCATATCTATCTCCGGATATAGTCTTTACATCAGTCGGATCCCATGTACCCAACAGGGTTAAAAAATAAAAATGGAAGAGAGATAAAAAAAGAGATATCCTTAAACATATTAATAAAGGGAGACTTTTCATGCGTTCATTTCCCTCTACGGCTTCGGCTGCTGTATTAGGCTTATGTGTGGCACTTGGACCTTCGATCGCGGGTTATTTCATTTATAAGGGGATTTTGGAAGCCAAATTGGCAGATAGATACGTCACCGTAAAAGGGCTTGTTGAGCGAGTCGAAAAGGCAGATCGGGGAACTTGGTCAATTTCTTTTAAGGTCGCAGGGAATGATCTCAGTCAACTTTATCAAAAGCTGACCCATGATTCTGAACTGGTTCAAAACTTTATCTTGAAAGAAGGCTTTGTTAAGAGTGAAATTTCTCCATCGTCCCCCCGTGTTACAGATCTTCATGCTCGTGAATATGGAGCGGGGACCTTATCTCCCGAACGTTATCTTATTGAGTCCATCCTTTATGTTAATTCTGCTAACGTTGATAGTCTTAACCAGTTGTCAGCAAAGACAGGGGAACTTTTGACTCAAGGTGTTTCGATATCAGGGAGTGAGACACGCTTTTACTTAGATAGATTCAATGAACTTCGTTCACAACTTATTGCGGATGCAACAAAAAATGCAGAAGAGGTTGCGGATAGTTTTGCCAAAACGACAGGGAGTCAAATTGGAAGTATTCGTAAAGCCAATCAAGGTGTGATTCGCTTGACAAGCCTGGATGCCTCTCCTAATCAAGACTATGATGAAGGAATCACTTCTTTAATGAAAAAAATACGTGTTGTCTCAACACTTGAATTTTATTTAAAATGATATTATCGGCTTTTTCAAAAAAATAAAAATTCATTTTTTACTGAAATATATTTTTACTGAATTTATTTTATTTTTTGACTTTTTACTAACAATATTCTGTTAACCAAAAATTTACCTACACGTGTAACACTTCATGTGTTCGTGTAGGAGGAAAGAAGTCAGTGACTTTCTTGAGTGCTGTTTCGCACCACCCTCTAGACAAATAGATTTTGATACCTCATAAATTGGGGCTTGATAAATTGTGAGCAAAATGGAGTAGCTAATGACTTCTGCTGTCGCCCAGGGGCTTCATTTAAAAAAACGACTTTCACGCTTTTCTTTAGATGTTAGGGCCTGGTTTATTTGGAGTTTTGCAGGCTTTTTTTATCTTTATCAATTTATTCTTCGTAATTCACCAGGTGTTATGACAGATGATCTTATGCGGGATTTTTCTGTTGAAGCATGTGCTCTGGGTGTTTTAAGTGCATTTTATTTAATTTCTTATACATCTCTCCAAATTCCTGTGGGGTTAGGGATGGATAAATTTGGCCCTTCTCGTCTTTTAAAAGGGGCCATGCTCTGTTGTATTGCAGGGACAGTTGTTTTTGCATTATCAGGGTCTTTTTATCTTGCCTGTTTTGGTCGATTGCTTATTGGCGCAGGATCGACCTGTGCTTTCCTGGGGGCTTTAAAACTTGCAACAAACTGGTTTCATCCTGAACGGCTTGCGCTTGTTGTTGGGTTTACTTTACTAGCTGGAAAAGTTGGGGCAGCTCTGGGGCAGGCACCTCTTGCCCTCTTAATTGATACATTAGGATGGAGAGAAGCAATGCTTTATGTTGTAGTGCCCATTGGGTTGGTGCTAACGACTGGAGTTTGGTATTTTGTCGAAGATAACCCTTCTGAAGGTCCTCTCGTTGTGACTTCCGTTGTTGATACCCGTCTTAAAACACTTTTTATACGCCTTAAGGATATTATTATTGATTATCGGATTTGGTCTCTCGGTTTTTATGGAGCTCTCATGTATGCGCCTATGCTAGCGTTTGTTGATTTGTGGGGCGTACCCTTTTTAATGAAGCTTTATACCATTGAACGAGCCGTAGCGGGGTCAATCACAACGATGTTTTACGTTGGTATTGGTATTGGTTCGCCAATGGTAGCCATTTTTTCGGATTACTTTAAAGTTCGTAAAACCCCTATGATCATAGGGGCTGTTTTGTCTCTTCTCTGTAATTTTGTCATTATTTACGTTCCAGAAATTCCCCTTATAGGAATGTATGGACTTCTTTTTTCGGCGGGAGTTGCTTTTTCATCGCAGCCTCTTATTTTTTCATCCGTATGTCAGCTAACACCTCATGCGAGTAATGCAACAGCAATCAGCTTTACCAATATGATTGTGATGATGTTAGGTCTTGTTTTACAGCCGCTTGTTGGATGGTTTTTGGAGTGGATTTGGGAGGGACTGAGAGATAATGGAATTCCAGTCTATACGATTTCCGATTACCGTTTTGCTCTAGCAAGTATCCCTATATGCCTTGTGCTTTCTCTTCTCCTGATGCCATTGATTCCTGAAACTTTCCCTAAAACTATAGAAGAGAAGTAGGATATTTCTCTAGCAATTCTTAACTTTTTAGAGGCTTAATTTCATTGGCTTTTTGAGGAGAGGTGGGCAAAAAAGTCTGGATTTGATCCCAAACTTGTTCAAAAATTCGACACAAGGCTCCATTCGCAACAACATTACAGCTCGTAATAAGCGGATCTAAAAAAACGTTAAGAGCTAAGATAATAGCAATCATTTCAGAATTAAAATTTAAATAGGTTTCGTAAATAGGAAGCATAATAAAGATGGCGCCTCCCAACACAGCGGCTGTTGCAAAACGGGCCAAGACAAAAATAAAACTAAAGTGGATCCACGTTACAAGATCCGGATTTTGGCCATAAAAATGACGATAAATGAGAAAGCACAAAAAGGCATTGGCGATACAGTCGCCAATTTGTTGGATATTTGTTGTGGCCGGAATAATGGCTTGAGCTAAGGGGGGCTGGCGAAGGTTTTTCGCCGTTCCTGCAATTGTCCATGGCATTGTGGAAAGGCTACACCCTGAAGTAAGAGAGATTCCCCCTGCAGGTAAAAGATTTTTAATATGACGTGCTGCTTTTCGAAGAGAAAACCCAGCTCCTAAGAAAAATAAGACGAAAAGGTAGAAGAGGAGAAAAAAAACAAGCCAAAGGACCAAAAGAGCATAGTGAGTCAAAACGTGACGGAGTAAGTTCGTCTGATACATTTGCACCGCAAATCCAAGAATAAAGAGAGGAATAAGGCGGGCGAAAATGTGGGTGAGTATCCATTCAACGATGGCTTTCCCCCGAGCGATGGTTTGCGTGAGAAGAGGTTGCTTACAGAAAGCATTGAGGCACCCGAGAACAAGACCGACAAGGGCTCCTTTTTCCGAAGACCACCAGCTTGGTCGTTCGAATGGTAATCGCCATAAGGCTGTAAAATCACTGGATAAAGTTGTAATGCCAAAGGAAGAAAGCTGATCGGTGGCAAAGGAGGCGCAGCTAAAGGCATACCATACACTTGTAAAGTTTGAAAACCCCTCAAACAGGAAGATAGTGAGGATAAAAAGAGGGGCTTTCCGTTCAAAGGAGCGGACAGCAAAGGCAATGAATAAACCCACTGTCAGAGGCATCATCCAAATGAGAATATCTTTAATCAGTAAACTTATCGTATAAAAAAAGGGATGAATCAGGAGAGGTAAGCTCTCTGCAATTAAGATATAGATTGTTAAAACAAGGAAAACCTGAAAACTTCGTTGTTTGAAAATTTTAAAAACAAGAGCAGAGAGTGAGTTCATAAGAATACTACTTAACAAGTTCTCTTCCTTGGAGGAATAGAAAAATAAGTTAATAGTGTAGAGTTTTTTCAAGTCACTTGCTTTGATTGCATTATTTTTCTATGCTGTAAAATAAGAGCTGCTTTATTGAAAGGATTGTTTTGATGAAACTCTTATTTATAATATTGGCTGTATTTTTGAACTTTGGTTGTGCTTATAGCATGGATGAGGAAGAAGCCGGTGTTATGCTTACTGTACTTCATACTGTGTTTCCTGATGAGGTTATGCGTAAAGCACGTCATGTTGTGCGTCCTGTGGTTCTAGAAACTCTTGAGACGTATGTTGCTAAGAATAAAAATCTTTCTGAAGGGTGGGTAGGGTTTAAATGGGAATTTAACCATCAAGATTACAGTGGCGTGCTGAATAGGCATATTCTCGAATACTTAAAAACGGAAAATGATCCTGCTTTGTTGGGCTGTAATTATAGCTTTGAAAGAGTACGAGACGCTTTGATGCGGGAGGGAATAAGGCTAGACGAAAAAAATCAAGATAAATTAAGGCTTTTAACGTCAGGGGAACAACATGCTGAAGTTATAAATGGGGCTCGTGCTATTGTTCGCTCTATCGTATACACAAACGTTCAACGCTTTCTGAAAAATAAAAACCTAAAAAATGCTATAGAAAAACTTGAGCAGTCTTATAATGATATTGATGATTTATATATAATAGAATTAGATAAGGATATTGTTCAATACTTAACAAATGGTCAAGATCCTATTTATTTGGGCTGTAATTTTAGCTTTAAGGGAGTAAAGGAAGAGCTGAGAAAAAGTGAAATAGTTTTAAATGAACAAACAGGGACTCTAAGGTTTTTAACAGAAAGGGAAAAACGCAGGAATAAAGAGGAATGTCAAAAACTTTATGATGAATTTGAGGCAATATAGAAGGTAAGAGAAAACGAAATACTTTGAGAATGTTTTCTTGTTGGTTTAATAATTCACTCACATTTAATACTGAAAATTTTTACAGTTGACATTAAGTAAATTAATTCTTAATAAAAATGTTATTATAGATTATGATGAATGG
>JAIEOZ010000017.1 GCA_019750035.1 Alphaproteobacteria bacterium
TCTTCTGCAACAATAACCGGAAGACCTGTTGCTTCTCGTAGGACAACATCAAGATTCCTTAAAAGAGAGCCACCACCTGTTAATACAATACCGCGATCCACAATATCAGCAGCAAGTTCAGGGGCTGTATTTTCAAGAGCAAGCCTAACACCTGCGGTAATCGCAGCAACGGGCTCACTCAAACTTTCCGCAATCTGTTTTTCTGAAATTGTGATTTCTTTAGGAATACCATTTAAGAGATCTCGACCCTTAATCTCCATCGTAAGTCCCTGTCCATCTTGAGGGGGCATCGCAGACCCTATCCCTTTTTTAATTCTTTCCGCGCTTGCTTCTCCAATTAAAAGGTTATGTTGTCGCCGAATGTAGCTGATAATGGCCTCGTCCATATTGTCCCCCCCAACACGAACTGAACGCGCATATACAATTCCTCCCAAAGATAGAACGGCAACCTCTGTTGTCCCTCCACCAATATCTACAACCATAGAACCAGTGGGTTCCGTTACTGGTAAACCCGCTCCAATGGCAGCTGCCATGGGTTCTTCAATCAAATAAACACTTCGTGCCCCTGCGCTTTCCGCTGATTCCTGAATAGCTCTTCTTTCAACAGCAGTTGAACCTGAGGGCACACAGATAATAACGCGAGGACTAATAAAGCTACGTCTCTTGTGAACTTTTTGCATAAAGTATTTAATCATCTCTTCTGCAACTTCAAAGTCTGCAATAACGCCTTCCCTTAAAGGACGTATCGCTTGAATGTTTCCTG
This sequence comes from Alphaproteobacteria bacterium, assembly GCA_019750035.1. Lineage (GTDB taxonomy): Bacteria > Pseudomonadota > Alphaproteobacteria > UBA9655 > UBA9655 > UBA9655. The sequence continues at coordinate 764 of JAIEOZ010000017.1, forward strand.
GTGTTCGCCCAACCATAAGCTTAGCTTCTTCACCCACAGCAAGGACTTGTTTTTTGCCCCGTAAGGTAGAAATTGCAACCACTGAAGGTTCATTTAATACAATCCCTTGACCTTTGACATAAACAAGTGTGTTGGCCGTCCCTAAATCAATGGCCATATCTGAGGAAAGCTTACCAAGTAACTTTGACAACATTGCTCTTCAACTCCATAATTTTCCATAAAAAGTGTACTACTACTTAACACATTCTTTTTCAAGTGCGCATCTTTTTTTCAGCTTTATTTTAAAAGATTGTTTTATCTGAAAGAAGGGGAAGAAACCTCTTTATAGTTAAAATGGATCACGCCTACTTTTCTTCACAAAGAGAAAAAATCGCAAACTCTTTTAAAAGAGTGCCTCGTTTCCCAAAAGAAGAAAGAGTTTTAATGGCTTCTTGAAGGGTAGACGCTACCGTTTCTTCAAGCAACTCCGGGCTAAGAAAGTTTAAGAACGTAAACTTATCAACATCTTGATGGCAAGGCTTGCCAATGATCTGCTCATTCCCACAAGCATCTAACCAATCATCTTTCATTTGAAAAGCCTTACCAAAAAGAAGACCGTAAGACTTTAAAGCTTGTCTTTTTTCAATGGAAGCACCCCCTAAGATTGCACCTGCTTCAGTAGCAAAACCAAACAACACACCCGTTTTTAGTCGCTGTTGTTCAAGAAGAGTTTCTAAAGTATAATGAAGTCCTTCTTGACCTAAATCCATCATTTGTCCAGCTGCCAAACCTAATGAACCTATGGTTTGGGCTAATCCATCGATAAGCTCAAGACGCACTTTAGTGGCAACATCAAGGGAAGCAAGTGTTTGGAAAGCAAGAGGAATCAGAGCATCACCGACAAGTATCGCTGTCGCTTCGCCAAAACGTTTATGGCAACTCGGTTTTCCTCGCCTTAAGTCTGCGTTATCCATGCAGGGAAGATCATCATGGACAAGTGAATAAGATTGAATCAATTCAATAGCTGCGGCTGTTTGGAGAACATCTTGAGGAGAAACATCAAACAACTGGGAAGAAGCCCAGGTTAAATATGAGCGGAAGCGTTTTCCACCGCCTAAAACGCTATACCGCATAGCTTCATGAAGACGGGAGGGGGCAGACGAAAGAATGCACTCTAACGTCTCTTCAACGTCACACGCCACAGCTTGGAGATGTTGAGTAATCAACTTATTCTTCAAGAAGGTTAACGGGCTTTGTCATAAGGGTTCCATCCGTGTTAACAACAATTTGTTCAACACGAAGCCGTGCATCTTTTAGTTTTTTTTCACAATACACTCTTAAAGTCGCTCCTCTTTCATAAGAACTGATTGCATCTTCAAGGCTTGTTTTTCCTTCCTCAAGCCTACGTACGATCGTTTCAAGTTCTTTCAGTGCTTCTTCAAAACTTATAGGGTCAACAGAGCTCATAAATCTTCCTATCGTGTGGGAACAGGTTGTTCCCCTTTATACTCATAAAATCCACGGCCTGTTTTGCGTCCAAGCCATCCCGCTTCAATGTACTTAATCAAAAGGGGACAAGGTTTATACTTACTCCCCCCTCTCCCTTGATAAAGAACATCCATAATAGAAGCACACGTATCAAGTCCAATCAAGTCCGCAAGCTCTAAGGGTCCCATAGGATGATTTGTGCCTAAGCGCATGCCTTTGTCAATGGCCTCAATGGTTCCAACCCCTTCAAAAAGAGCATAAACGGCTTCATTAATCATGGGCATAAGAATGCGATTAATAATAAACCCTGGATAATCTTCAGAAACAGCACAATCTTTGCCAAGTCGTTTAACAACGCCTTGAATAGAATTAAAAGTTGTATCCGATGTTACAATGCCTCTAATTAATTCAACAAGTTGCATGATCGGCACGGGATTCATGAAATGCATACCCATAAATTTTTCAGGTCGATCCGTCACTCTTCCAAGAGCGGTAATAGAAATTGACGACGTATTTGTTGCCAGAAGACATTCAGAAGAAAGAAAAGGGGTAATTTTTCTAAAGACAGAGGCTTTAATCTCTTCATTCTCTGTTACAGCTTCAACAATTAAATCACACTTTTTAAATTCTTCAAATTCTACAAAAACTTGAAGACGGGCGAGAGCGTCTTCTTTTTCCCTAATTGATAACTTATTACGTGCCACTTGTCTTTCCATTGTACGGTCAATGGTGGAAAAACTTTTTTGCAGAATTTCTTCAGAAACATCATTTAAAAAAACTTTGTATCCCGCAACCAAGCAGACATGGGCAATCCCATTTCCCATTTGACCTGCACCGATAACACCAATATTTTCTATCATTTTTCTCCCTTTAGTAGCTTGTTTATTTATAGTCACTGACTTTGATCAGTCTAAATCTTCCCCACATCCACGTTGCAATATTGATAATTGTTAAAAGAATCAAGAGAGGATAGAGATAAAATAAAATGGGGGTTAAGAAAGAAACTATTCCTTTGAATCCTAAATTTGACATGAGAAATGTTATGGAAACAGTTAAGGTAAGGCAGATTGTGTGGGACAGACGATTTTTAAAAATTTGTTCATAAAGATAGTCCGTAAAAACGGTCGTAAGGGCAATGATGGTAGTGAGACAAGAGAGAATAATGGCTATTGTCACAAGGCGACCCCCGAAGTTTCCGAGTGTAAGATAAGCGATCACACTTAAAAACTGTTCGGGAACGTGCTCGCTAAGATCTTGGGAAAAGGTTGCGCCTAAATAAATAAGCGCCATATAGACAATTAGCAAAAGACTTGAGCCAAGAAGCATCGCATAAAGAGGTAAGATGAAAGATTGATTCTTGTTTCCCCCATTTTCAACAAATTTTAGCTGAAAATGACGGGCAATAACGGTGGCAAAAAAGAAAGCCGCAATTAAGTCCATCATTTGATATCCTTGAAAAACACCATCTTGGAAAGCGTCAAGAGAAGACATAGGGCTTGGTTGAGGAGAGGGAGTGAAAAGGAGTCCAAATAATAAAATAAAGCCAACGGACAAAATTTTGAGCGGGGCTAAAACGGCCCCAAGAAGAGGAACAATTTGATTTCGATTGATGCAGAGTAGGAAAACGATCCCACTCATCATAAGGCTGAAGCCGCTCAAGGGAAAAGTGGGGGCTAAAACGGAGAAGCTCCCAAAAGCAACCGTAATGCAGCGAGGAAGGGCTCCAAAGGGGCCTAACAGAAGTAACATAAAGGAAATAAGAATAAAGGCTGTTATCTTCCCAAAACGATCAAAAAAATTCTGGTAACTCCCCTGATAGAGTAAAATTCCCAGTAAGCCTAAGAAAGGAACTACAATTCCTGTTAGCGAAAGGCCTGCGAATGTGGGAAGAAAAGTGCTGTGTGTTGTTTTGCCAGCAAGAAGGGGAAAAACGAGGTTGCCAGCTCCAAAAAACATGGCGAATACAGCAAATCCTCCTGTAATAACAGCTGATATTTCATTTAATTTTAAACCAAGCAATTGATGACCATACATTTTATTGAATCCTTCGAAATTCTGTCGAATCATTCTCTATCGAGTCTGGAAGAGTTATGTTTTGACAAAGATGAGAATGGAACAGATTAATAGCCTATAGTAATGACAGAAGTTAAAACAAGTGTATTAAAATAATTGTATTTTTTAATCACAAAGATAATTGTATAAAATCTATCAAAGTTATTAAAGAAGAATCGAATTTTTTTTGGAATTTTTTTTTATGACATTGATAAAAAAAGAATAAAATTGAAATGGTTCTGGTTTTTGGGTAGAGAAAAGATAATTTTCCACTGTGTTTCTTCCACGAAGGTGTCTGGGAAAAATTATTCTTAGTTTAACTACACAGTAAGACCTATTCCTCCTTCCCGTTTTTCAGGCTACACTTCCTGTTGGAGAAAAAAATGAAACAAAGTCTATTATTTCTTGTTGTAAAGATACTCGTGATTGGGAACATGCTTGCGGGCAAATTATTAGCCGTGGGTGTTGAAAAAGAAAAACTGGTTGAGAGTCCCATAAAACCTATTAAGGTCAGTGAACTTAATGCCAACTTTTTTTCTGCTATATACGATTTTCTTAAAGATATAGGGTCAGCATTTTTTGAGGGATTTTTTTCTCTGAAAGACTTTGTCGAGACAGGGGAATGGCTTGTTGTAAGTTTACAAGCGTATGAGACGCGCCATCTTATGGAGGCATTTGGCATTCATTTGATCATTGCTTTTCTCATAGCGCTTGCTATTTCACAAATTCTCTCTTTTTGGCTGACACCTAAAATTCATGATCTTTTGCGGTCTAAAGAACAGACCTCTCAGCAAAAGCGGAAAAGACTCTTTCAAGCGGTTCTTCTATCCATCATTTCTCCCCTTTCATTTGGGTTTTTTTTGTATACTATTTTTCGACTCATCAATCCTTATGATGTCGTCTATCTTGACGTTATAAGGACCATGAGTTCTGGTGCGGTAACGATTTGGATTCTTCTAAATCTAGCCCATGTTTTCTTAAAGCCGTTAACCTCTGAACATCAGCATATTCCGCTTGCGCGAGAGGTTCTCGCGACAACTTATGTCTGGATTTGGCGTATCAGTGTGGTTGCTCTTCTGGGGTTTTTTGTTCTTGAAGTGGGGGCTCTCATTCGGTTGCCTGTTGCAGGAAAAAGGCTTCTTTTACAAGGGTCATGCCTTATCATTACCATTCTAACCATTATGATGATGCTTGCCCTTTATGAAGAAGTTAATGAGTGGATTAAGAAGCAAAGGAGTGATCCCAAGCTTTCTCCTGTGAAAAAAGCGATGCTTCCTTACCTTAAATATAGTTATATCCCTATTATTGTCTTTATTGTCATTAGCTATATGAGTTGGGTTGCGCCTAAACTTGATCGTTTTCAAATAGTAATGTGGAAAAGTCTTTTAACACTTTCCGTGTTTCCTGTTCTGCGCCTTTTAGTCTTTTGTTTTCGTAGCTTGCGTATTGTTGTGACGTGCAAATATTTAAGACATTTTTCGCACTTCCTTGCGCGACGGGCCATTTTTTATGGACGTCAAATTGATTTTATGATCATTGTTCTTTTAAACATCATCGCTTTAGTCGTTATTCTCGATTTATGGGGTCTGAATCCTTCTTATTTTATTTTCTCGAAGATGGGACGGTTGATCGCTGAAAAAGCTTTTAGCATTTTTATGATTATTACTGTGGCGCTCTTTATTACGCGTACAGGTAATGATCTT
>JAIEOZ010000294.1 GCA_019750035.1 Alphaproteobacteria bacterium
TTCTTAGGGTGTGGCATTGGTTTTATTTTCTATCCTATTGTAAACCCACAATGGAACGTTTTTTCAACTGAACAGGCTCACATTCAAGCCTGTTTTAGCCCGCAAGGACATTGCACAGATCGTATTGTATCAGCTATTGAGAGGGCAGAATTTTCTATCCTTGTGATGGCGTATTCATTTACATCCCCTCCAATTGCTCAGGCCTTAGCCAATGCTTTTGAAAGAGGAGTTAATGTGAAAGTTCTCATCGATAAATCTCAGCTCAAAGGAAAATACTCTCAACTTTCTTTTCTCTTTCAAAGAGGTATTCCTATTTTAATTGATGATGTTGTTGGGATTGCTCATAACAAAGTCATGATTTTTGATGAGAGGTATGTCTTAACCGGCTCCTTTAATTTTAGCCAAGCTGCCGAAACTAAAAACGCTGAAAATCTCCTTCTTATTGATGATCCTGCTCTCGCCAAAATTTATAAGGAAAACTGGGATTATCGGGCGAAAAAGGCTCAGCAGCTTTTTAAATAACTAAAAATAGAAATACCTTTAAGAATTACGAAAAAGCTTTAACAATCTATATAATTTTAGTGAAAAACGAGTAATTTCCTGAAGTTTTCGTGGAAATCCTTGCAAAAGAAGATAAAACATGAGATCTTAAATAGTAATATTTAAAAGAGGAAAAGTATATTATGCTTTCCAAGTTTCTTGATCCAAAGAACGACGTCGATTTCAAAAAAATATTTGGCACGGACATAATGTTATCATAATGCATCTCTTTCAATTCTGTTTTTGAGTTTCATGTTCATGTCTTAAAATTTTTTAACTCTACCTTGTCCCAATCTTAAAATTATTTTACTACAATAGACAAGAACGATTTATCAAGGGGTGTTTTTTAAATGAAAGATTCCAAAAAATTAGCTTTTACAGATTGTATTCTTGCTCAGCCTACCACTGAGAGTGAATGGGCACAATATCATCGTATTCGGCATACACAAACCGGAGACCCTCTTGATTCTGCATATGATCCCAATCATGAGGTTTTTAGAGATAAAGAGCACTTCCATTTTGTTTTTTATAAAGGTCATGAAATTATTGGGATTCTTCATGTTCAATTTTTTAATGAAAAGGTTTGCGCTATTATTTCAATGGCAATAGATGCTCCCTATCAGAATCAAGGGTATGGAACGCATTTGCTTCAATTAATTGAGAAATGGATTCATGATCAAGGCCGTATGGGTATTCAAGTTCACTCAGATTCGAAAGCTGTAAACTTTTATAAAAAATCTGATTATGTGGTAAACTTTCGCTTACTCCCTGCAAACGAGTGCATGCTTTCCAAATGGCTAAGCTAAGTGAGGTATAATTTGGAAATGCTACTATAATGGGACTTCCTTAATTCTCTTTTGCAGTAACTTCGAGTTTTGTATCAATCTTTTGAATGTCTCTTCTGTCTCAGAGTCTAAAATAATCCTGTAAGGCTTTCTTTTAATTTGATGTTCTTTCAACAAATTATGCTTAATCCAATAATAAATAGCATCTGGTGAAATTCCAAATTTTTGTGCTACTTCAGGGACGCCAAATTCATCTTTGGCTCGAGGAGGATGACAGAAAGGAATGGAATTCTTATGACGAATCCACTGAACACTAGCGACAGTAAAAGCATTCCCCTTTCCACTTTTTAATCCTTGTGCATTTAGATGATCTACAATTTTTTCATCAGTATAATTCATAGCAAGTTTCCGAATAATCTCAATAATTTCTTTAGGTGTTCTGTATTTATCAAACGTCCTTAAAGGAAAAGGCACTCTCATTTCTTCAGTCGCGCCTCCTTGCCAGCGAATATAAAGAACTACATTTCTTTCTTCATTCTTTCTTTCAATCGTAATGTCTTTAATCAGAAGACGTAAAATACGCTTACGATCTCTTGCTTGAGTTGTAGGAGCGTTCCATAAGCGAGGCAAATCCTCAGCCAGTTCTTTAATTTGCTGTTTTTGTTCAGTTGTCATGTGAAGAGTATTTTTTTCTCGATAGCATTCATATTCGTTACGGCTATTGGCAAGATTCTCTAAAGCATCATTCCACTTTTTTTCTAATGTTGCAGCAACAAGCCTATTAGAAGGATCAACTTCTTCATAACTTCGTTGAGCAAGATTAGCTTCATACTCAGCCCGTTGTATTCTCATGAGCCACTGATTATTTAAAGTAACCTCTCGTCGTTCTACCTCTTCCAGAGCTTCAACAGCTATGTTTAACTGAACGGGCTTCATAATTTCTAAAATTCGCTCTGAGACTGCCTTATCAAGAGAAACGCCTTTAATTCCCATGCACGTTTCATGAGAAATGCCATTTCTTTTTCGCCATGCACATTGATAAGCAGGAGTCATATCAGGAAGCTTATAGCTCACTGTAAGTCGATGCCCACATATTTTACAAATAAGAAGTCCTTGAAGCAGTCCCTCGCCTTTACGAACGGGACCCGTGCTTTTCTCATGGGTTCTATTGTTTTCCAAAATATGTCTGTTTTTTAGATGTTTATCCCAAGAAACATATCCTTCGTGATGATCTTTTATTAAAACTTTCCATGATTCCATGGGAAGATGATTTACATCTGTTTTGATACTTCCTTCTGAAGTCATTCTTTTCTCATACCTGCATTTTCCATAAGCATAAGCTCCTGCATAAGATGGGTTTCTTAAAATACCGACAACTCGACTATGATTCAAGGCTCCCCAAATAATCTTTCCATTCCACAACCCCCCATAAGCTCTCTTAGGAAATTGAAGATTATGATTTACAAAATATTGCATGACTCCAAAAGCACTTCCGCACTCATCAAAAACGTCAAATAAAAGCTGCACAGCCTTTCTTATTTGTATATCTGGGTCAAGAATTGTTTTCTTTTCTCGGTCGTACACAAAACCAATGGGAAGAAGAGAACGTAGATCTCCTTTCTTTGCCTTATTGTTCCTTCCTCCGTCAAGACGGGCACGAATGAAGTGAAGCTCTGCATAGGACATGGTCCCTTTCATGTTTAGCAAAAGCTGATCATTAAAGTCAGAAGGATCGTAACATCCATCTTCATCGATGATGAGTGTACCAGTCAGCGAACAGAGTTCCAAAAGTCGATGCCAATCCGCGCATGATCTCGACAGTCTGGAAGCCTCCAAAGCAAAAACACTCCCTACTTTTTTCATCGATACATCGGCAACAAGTGCTTTGAAGTCTTCCCGATTGTTCGATTGAGTTCCGGAAATGCCAAGGTCTCCGTCCAAAATCTTGATTTGGTTGTCTCCCCATCCCATTGATAATGCTTTGTTTTTTAAAGCATACTGGCGTTGTGTGCTTTCCTGATTGCATTTTACCTGCCCCATTGTGGATTGCCGAAGATAAACATAAGCAGACCGACTTAAGTGACTTTCTAGAATTTTCTGGCTCATTATCGTCCTCCTTTAGTATTATGGTTGAAGAAGCAATTTTTTTGACAAAGCACAGCATGTTGGCAATAATATTTGAAATTTGAGAAACGTCTATTTGTACTTGAGGTGAGAGCATTTATTCTATCCTTTAAAATGTTTCTTTCCGCTTGATTAATTCTCGATTTATATTTCCTATTTCTTCGAGTAATTGGCGAATACAGTGAAGTGTTGATAAAGAAGCTTCCACTTTTTCCTTCATTTCTAAGGGGATATAAGTCATTTCTGGATGCCTCCCAGGGATGCTGACAGAAAGATAAAACTTTGGTCCATGACCACGTTCTTTTGCACACTTGCATCCTGGTTTGCCACATCGTTTGTAGCGCTCTATCAACGACCCACGGAGAACATTGAACTCTGTCGTTTTCAGTTTGTTGATACAAATGTCTCGTTTTTTCTTTAGTTCGCTTGTTGATAGCTCTTTCATTGCTTTCGGACCATTTGTAAAACTGGTCTGATTTTAACTTATCTTTTTTCATCGATCAATTCCTTTTTTTCTGTTCTCGTTTCTTTTTTGTTAAGAGATGAAACGAGGCTTATGAGTTGAAGAAGACAAGAGCAGGAAAGAATGGGAGGACCATTTTCTAAAATCTCATAGGGATCAGGTTGAGCTTTATCCGTCCATTCACGAGGGATGCTGAAAATTCCATTAGGTGGGTTCTGAAGACTAAAAACTTCAGCACCGCCAACTTTACGCACCTTAAGAATCTTAAATTTTTGACCGTGTAAGGGGTGATAGGGATGGGTTATCTGAGCATACCCAAAATCTCTATTGTTATTAAGTGTAGTTTGTTTTATGTGTGGAAGAAAATAAGGATATACTGATTCATTTCCTCAATGATATAATTACGTTCAAAGAAAATGGACCCATCAAAGAAGTAACGTTTTTGAAACCAACTCAAGATCCTGGAACGGATGCTAAAAAAATAAGCATTGTAGATATTTTATGCAAAGACGAGAAAGGAAACCAATATATCGTTGAGATGCACGTTGCCAAGGAAAAGGGGTTTGAAAAAAGGGCAAATACTACGCTTCCAAAGCTTATATCTCTCAAGTACACGTGGGGGAGAATACCATAATCTTAAGGAAATTATTTTCTTAGCGATTGCTGAACTTATTATGTTTCCAAAAAAAGAACACTGGAAATCAGACCATGTGATTTTGGATAGAGAAAGTTATGAGCATGATCTAAAAGGCTTTTCATTTACGTTTTTAGAGCTTCCTAAATTTCGTAACTCCATTCACGAGCTTTCTAATATCCCTGAAAAATGGATGTATTTTTTTAAACACGCTGAAGAGACGTCAGAAGAGAATCTTCAAAAAATCATAGGTCACGATCAGATTATTGAGAGAGCTTATGATGCTCTCAACCGCTTTTCCTGGAATGAGGAGAAATTATTAACTTATGAGCAAGCAGAAAAATACTAGGGAGCTTCTCATGCTTCGTTGGCACAAAAATTTGATGAGGGAGTTGAAAAAGGAGTCAAAAAAATAGCAAAAAATATGCTTATGAGCGACATTAATATTGAAAGTATAGCCTCTATAACAGGACTTATGGCGCAAAAAATAAAAAATATTTCTCTAGGGCGTGTCAGCAATTGAGCCAAATAACGATAGAAGCCATATAAATGGCGCCTAAAAAGTTCTGAGCTGTCTTGTCATATCGCGTTGCAATGACTCTGTATTGCTTCAACTTTGCAAAGAAATTTTCAATCAATGCCCGTGATTTATAGAGGTCCTTATCATAATCAGTTGGATGGACTCGATTCTTTTTTGAGGGAATGACAGCGAGACATCCCTTTTCTTTCAACTTGTCTCTGATTCGTTCATTAGCATCATATGCCTTATCAGCAAGCGTTGCATCTGCTTTTGTTAATGTATTTATAAAGCATCCGAGCCCTCCAAATCATGGTGCTGTCCAGGTGTGAGATGAAATCCTGTTGGATTTCCTAAAGCATCACATGTGGCATGAATTTTGGTGCTTAACCCTCCCTTGCTTCTTCCAATCGCTTGGTCCTCAGTCAAATCTTTTTTTTGCGCCAGCACTATGCTGATGAGCTCGCACAATGGTTGAGTCAATCATTGAATATTCGTTATCAGCATCTTCAGCCAACACCTCAAAAACTTTTTTCCATATGCCGCTCTTGCTCCAGCGTGTATGGCGGGTGTGAATTACTTTGAAATCTCCAAAGCGTTCAGGAAGGTCTCGCCAGGGAATCCCAGCCCGGTAGCGGTATAAAACGGCCTCAACAAAAATACGATTATCTTTGGCTGTAACGCCAACATAATTCTTTCTTCCAGGAAGAGTATCCTTGATTCGATCCCACTGATCATCCCGTAGAGCATATCGGCGCATAGAGAAAATTATCCTTAAGCTTTTCTCAAATTCGATGTATGCAACGTTACTTGTCAATCAATTGATGACACGCCCTAGTATACAATTTAAAATATATTAAATTTTACAACATTATTGAAAACTGCAAAAGGACCATAGCTAGTAATCCACTTGATATTTTAAGGTTCTAT
>JAIEOZ010000100.1 GCA_019750035.1 Alphaproteobacteria bacterium
GTCATTGTGCAGAGGAACGAAGTCCCGACAAAGCAATCCACTTAAATTACAGTATTGGTATTATCGTGAAGATATGCACAGATTTTTAACCATTGATGCGTTAATGTTTCTTTTCGCGAGATCTGAAAAATAGGCAATCGATCTTGAACGTTTAAGGAAGAAACTTATGCCCGTTTATTTAATATTTTCTTGTGAAATTATTTTTTTTTCATTCTTAATTGGTGGTTTTGCGGACTCAATCATTCTCGGCTTCACTATTTTGGGTAGCGGTGGTCTGATTATGTATGCTTTGGGTGAGAGGCTCTATAGTGCACATCCTTATATATGGGGCGGAACCATTTTAGGGGGCCTCGCCACTTTTCTGTGGGCTTCTTATATAGACATATGGCTTGAAACTTCTTTTGTCGCCGTTTTGTTGAGCCTTTTAATGGGAAGCATTTGTTATTTCTTAAATAATTTATTCTTTGAAAAATATTATATATGAGTAGGGTCACCTCATGAAGAAACTACGTACCCTCTCTTTGTGTCACTTCAGGGGGATAAGTGCTTTTCATAAGGCAGCCTAGTATATATGAGGAAGCATTCTTGAAAGAACCTTATCTCGTATAAAAAAATGATGATAAAACGCCCCAAGAATATGAAGACCTACAAAAATATAAAGGATATAAGAAATCCTTATGTGAGCTGTTAAAAAAAACGTAGCATAAACATTATCATGGTCTTTTATAAGAGCCGGAATTGTAAAAAGATTAAAATAATCGACGGCATGTCCACCAAGAATAGACATCAACAAACCCGTTAGAGGAAAAACAAACATAAGTATATAAAGAGTCCAGATATTAATTTTACTTAAAATATGGCTCCAGCGAGGAGCTTTGTCAGAATCTTTAGGGACAAGATTACATTGTCTCCACCAGAAGCGAAAGAAAACGAAGAGCAAAAGGGTGAGTCCTAATTCCTTATGCCATTTAAAAAGCATCCACTTTTGATCAGAGGGAGACATTTCAAGCATAGTATAAGCAAATGTATATTGAATTATAATTAAGAGGAACATGCCCCAATGAAAGAGCTTTGTAACCCCACCCCACTTCTTTAGTGTATTCAACAATTTCATAAATACGCCCCCTCTTTTTCTTCAATTTATCATGAAGAACCCGTCAAGATAAGACAAATGTGATCATCTGAGGTTTCGATAAGGTAGAGTAAAGCTCTTTTTTTACATTCCCTTATAAATATAATTTTATTGTTAATATACACTATTTCTTGCCACTAGAAAGTATGGTTGAATTTATTTACATTTAATATTTTTTAAACCTTAATTTTTTTTCTCTCATGCCATAAGGGTAGAGAAAGCGTATCAGGTGATCCCATAGCCGTTATTTTTCCCTGATCAAAGACAATAACACGATCAGCTTTTGTGATCGTTGAGTGACGGTGAGCAATGATAAGAGTGGTGCGATCGTGCTTAAGAGAATTAAGGGCCTTTTGAACTTTTTGTTCGCTTTCCGTATCAAGTGCACTCGTGGCCTCATCTAGCAGTAAAATAGAAGGGTTTTTAAGAATCGCACGTGCGATCGCTATACGTTGTCGTTGACCTCCAGAAAGACTGATCCCTTTCTCACCTAGAGGGGTATCATACCCATGAGGAAGGATTTCAATAAACTCATCAGCGTAAGCAGCTTGGGCGGCTTTTTTGACGTTTTCATCAGAAGCGCCTAAGTCTCCAAATCGAATGTTCTCTAAAAATGTAGTACTAAAAAGAACAGGATCTTGAGGAACAAGACCTATCTCATGACGTAAAGTAGAAAGCTCGAGATTTTCTAAAGGGATGCCATCAAAAAAAATGTTGCCCTTTAGGGGGTCATAAAAACGCATAATAAGGTTGAAAATTGTCGTTTTTCCAACGCCTGATGGACCTATAAGAGCAACGGTCTCTCCTTTAAAAACTTCAAAAGAAACCTCCTTAAGCACAGGGTGATGTGGTCGTAAGGGATAAGAAAATGAAACATTTAAAAACTGAAGATGTCCTTGGCGAGGGAAAGAAAGAGTTTGAACTTTTACAGGTGCTTTAAGCGTTGTCTCTAAATCCAAGAACTCAAAAATTCTTTCCGCCCCACCAGCGGCTCTTAAGACATCTCCATAAATTTCACTTAAAGAACCTGCAGCTCCTGCAACAGCCGCCGCATAAAAGAGAAAAGCTGAGAGCTGTCCTGGAGTCATATGTCCCTGAAGAACGCTATGCCCCCCATACCATAATATAGCGCCAATACCCCCAAACACGAGAATCATAACAAGGGCTGTTAAACGCGCACGCGCTTCAACTCTTTTTAAGGACGCTTGATATGTATTTTCCACTTGGGTTGAAAAAAGGTGATTCATATAAGGTTCACGACAGAATGCTAAAACTGTACGGATGGCACCAAATGTTTCCTCAAGTCGGGCGGAAACATCGGCGGTTTTATGTTGAGCTAAACGAGAGTATTTTTGGACCTTTTTTCCATAGACAAGAATGGGAATGAGAACCAGCGGAATGATGACGGTGCTGATACCTGTAAGAAAAGAACTTGTGAGAGTTAGCATAACCAATCCCCCAGAAATAATTAAAATATTGCGCAATGCAATAGAAACTGATGCACCCAGAACAATTTGCAAAAGAGTCGTATCAGTTGTAAGGCGAGATTGAATTTCACCAAGACTTGTTGTTTCAAAGAAGCTGAGATCCTGTTTAAGAAGATTTGAGAAAATGTCTTTTCTCAAATCTGCAATGACTCGCTCACTCAATTGAGAAACCCAATAAAGACGTCCATAACTTGCAAGTGCCATCATCAAAACAATTGTGAAAAGTGCTATGAGCGAACCTGTAAGTCCAAAAGACGAACTTTCGGAAAATCCATAATCTACAAAATGTCTAAGGCCTACGCCAAAGCCTAAAACTGTAAGGGATGCAACAAAGACAGATAAAAACGAAAAAGTAAGGCTACGAGGATAGCGAAGAATATAAGGAACAATTTTTTGCAGAATGCGAGGTTTCTTTCCTAGGTGTCTGGTTTGAATAAGTTCACTCTCTAGATAGCTTGATTCACGTAGCATAGGTATCTCGTTCTTGGCGTAGCAACTCTTCCAAGTTTAAATTTGTCCTCGTGCACCACCACTGTCCATTTTTTAAATAAAAGTGATGAGCTCCTGTGAAAGGCGATGCAAGCCAAAGTTGTTGTGTAACTTCATGCTTGTTAATGAGGTAGTGGAGATCATTTTGAAGGGAAACTGTTAAAGTTTCATCAAGTAAATCAACATCTGCTTCAGGCCAGGAGGTTTCAAAAAAGTCAGCCAGCTCCTCGAAAGTGTGTGTAGAAACTGCGTGAAAATTGTTCATGAAAATCCTTTAGAACTCTATTGTCTAGCTTTGATTTTAAAGGAATATAAGCTCTTGATCAAGGTGAAGGTTTCCTTATGCTATATTAACTTTGTCTTATAACGATCTTTCATAAAGAAAAGGGCAATGGCTGAAATGAGGGAAGCTACTTATCATTGTCATCATGAGGCTTGTGACCATGTCAATTTCCAAAAAAGCTGTAAGAAAGAGAAGTCACATAAAAAATATATTTAGTAAAATTGGAGTTTTTTATTATTTATATAATAAATATATTATTTTTCTTTTGCATATAATCCAGGAGCAGGCTCAAGAGAAGGATAAGGAGACAAAGGCAATGTCTCTTCTCCACTTAAAGGCAAAACCCAATCGTGCCACGCATTCCACCATGACCCCTCATTTTTCGTAGCCGCTTTAAGCCATTCGTCAGCTTGAGAAGAAACCTCAGAGCTTGTAAAGAAAAAATATTTGTTCCGTGAGGGGGGGTTAATGACTCCTGCCACATGCCCAGACCCAGCAAGGATAAACTTTACGGGCTCTTTGAAAAGATGAACAGCTGGATAACTACTTTCCCAAGGTGAGATATGATCTTCTTGGGTTGATAGAAGTAAAGTAGGGGTTGAAATATCTCGTAAATCAAGAGGCGTTCCTTTAATATAAATCCCTCCAGGTTTCATGAGAAGATTTTCTCGAAAGCATTTTCGTAAGATGAAGCTATGGAGGTTTGCAGGAAGGCGCGTGGAATCGGAATTCCAATAAAGAAAATCAAAAGCAGGAGGCACTTGGCCTAAAAGATAGTTTTTGATGAAAAAGGACCACACCAGATCATTAGGTCGCAATAGACTAAAGATAGACTTCATCGTGTCAGTATCCAAAAATCCTTTCTTGGCCATCATTTCTTCAATACATTGAAGATGATCCTCATCCATAAAAACCTTTAAATCGCCTACCTTTGTGAAATCGATAATGGTGGCAAGTAAGGTCATGGTTTTAAGAGAAAAGGAAGAAGGCGATTTTGCAAGATAAGCACCGAGTGCTGTGAGCAGATTTCCCCCTAAACAATAGCCCATCGTATGAAGAGAGGAGCTATTCGTGAATGATGAAACAAGCTCACAAGCACGATAAGCGCCCTCTAAGAGGTAGTCTTCAAACGTCTTTGAGGCAAGCTCAGGACCAGGGTTTACCCACGATATTATAAAGACATTATGCCCTTGTTCGAGCATCCACTTGATAAAAGAATTGGTAGGGCTCAAATCAAAAATATAGTACTTGTTAATCCAAGGAGGGATAATGAGAAGAGGAACAGTATATTGTTTTTCTGTAAGTGGAGCGTAATGAATAAGCTCAAAAAGGTCATTGCGAAAGACCACCATGCCATCGGTGGCGGCAATGCTTGTTCCAAGCTCAAAGGCTGATGGGTCCGTCATCTTCATCCATTGGCCTGTTTCCATATCTTCCAAAAGGGTTTCAAACCCTTTCTTAAGAGAAGCCCCTTGTGTTTTCACAAACTCTTCCAACACTTCAGGATTTGTAAACGGAAAGTTAGTCGGTGAAACAGCCTCTGCTAACTGCTTCATATAAAATTGAATTTTATGATGTGTTTCAGCGTCAAGTCCTTCAGCTTGAGAAACAAGATTTTGTAGCCAACGAGAGGTGATAAGATAATATTCTTTCATAAATAAAAAATAAGGGACTGTTTCCCATGCATCATGACGAAAACGCTTATCAACCGTCGTCTTGAGTGAGACAGATTTTTCAGGAGATAGCATCTTTTGCCATAGCTCACGAACCTCTTCTAAAAGTTGCTCTTGAGCATTAAGGAGGCTAGAAGGATTATGGAGAAGAGATTGCGCCGTCTTAATAAATATATCTCCAATCAATGTGGGTGAGAAAGGAAGACGGTCTTGCATTCCTTCAAAAAAAGACGCCGCCATACGTTGATTTTGTTCTTGAAAGGTTTCAAGAAAGGCTTCACATGATTTCACGAAGTTCTGATTTTCTTGCATTTTTTTATCTCAAAGACACAACACTGATGATGACATCCTGTTTTGTTATTTTCTCTTTTTCACACATGAGCACAGATTAAAGCGAAACTCCTTTCTAATTTATTAACTTTTCTGGAAATGAGTGACCTTTTCAAAATTCTAAAAATCCTTGCGAGATGTGACTTGCTTAGGCGAACAAGCCAAGTTGGAAGATAATTTTTAATCTTGAGATCAGCTAGAAAAAACAGTTCCCATTTGCAAGACACCTTTATAGAGTAGATGAAGCGCTCTTCGCATTTAACGAAAAAAGCGAAGATAAGATAAATTATTGAGTAAACAGAATGGAGAATCAAAATGTTAAAGAAAAGTTATTTACTTGTTGCCTTCCTTAGTTTTATGTCAATGAATTCTGCTTTCTCAATGGAGGACGAAGGTAATTCCTCGGTTATTGATAGTCAAGAGCAGGAACAAATTGAGGGAGAGGATCCGAAGCCAACGACTCCTACAAAGAGTCCAGATCAGGAAGAAGACGCCACCGCAGAGTCAAAAAAAGCTCCTCCTAAATCAGCAAAGTCCTCCAAAAAGAGAAGCGGATGGTGCTGTTTTTCCAGAACAAACGACGACGATTAATTAACCTAAGACCCACCTTAAGAGCCGCA
>JAIEOZ010000067.1 GCA_019750035.1 Alphaproteobacteria bacterium
GCCATAATTGACATACGGCTCAAGGCACCACCCGAGAACATATCAACCATACCAAAGATGCCCCCTCCATGGGAGTGAGCGAACTCAGCCATGACGGCAGGATTGATACCTGGCAAGGGGATGTACGTCCCTAATCGGTAGATAATAAGCACGCCAAGCGTAAACCATATACGCTTTTTAAGATCTTCCGCCTTAGAAAAGGCTTTAAGATTTAAATTTGCTGCTAATTGTTCTGCGGCTGAAGCCATGACCACCCTTTAAATTTTTATTGTTTTCCTGCTGAGGGCTCTAATGATAAAATTTTGACTGATCCCCCCGTTTTTTCAACAGCTTCAACAGCTGCCTTTGTAGCCCCTGAAACTTCAAGAGAAATCTTAGTTTTTAATTCACCTTTTCCTAAAAGACGAATACCATCAAGCACGCGTCTGACAAGACCCGCTTTCACAAGGGCATGACCATCAATTGGATTTTTCGAATCAATTTTGCCAGCTTCAATAGCTTGTTGGAGACGCCCTAGGTTAACTTCTGCATACTTACGTGCAAAAATATTATTAAACCCTCGCTTAGGCAAGCGACGGTAGAGGGGCATTTGCCCTCCTTCAAATCCATTGATGGAAACACCAGTTCGAGCAGTTTGCCCTTTTCCTCCTCGACCGCCTGTTTTCCCTTTTCCCGAACCAATACCACGACTGATACGTAATTTTAAACGCCGGGCACCTTGGTTATCACGAATTTCATTTAGCTTCATCATTTACTTTCCAGACCGTCAAAGAGCTTATTGTGATTCTTCAACTTTAATCATATGTTTAACTTTTTTAATCATCCCACGAACAGCAGGAGTATCTTCAAGTTCGCGTGTTCTTCCTACCTTATTCAGACCAAGACCACAGAGAGTTGCACGCTGCTTAGATTCTCTACGAATCGCACTTCCCGTTTGGGTTACGACGACTGTCTTTGTTTTTTTCTCGCCCATCGTCTTAAGCCTCACCTTGGGCACGACGCCCAATTATTTCCCCAATTTTCTTACCGCGTCGAGCCGCAACTTGCCGGGGAGCACTAATCATCTGTAACGCTTTAAAAGTTGCCCTAACCATGTTGTGAGGGTTCGACGAACCAATAGACTTACTCACCACATCTTGAATTCCAAGGGCTTCACAAACTGCCCGCATAGGACCTCCTGCGATAATTCCTGTTCCAGGAACCGCTGAGCGCATATGAACCAAACCAGCTCCAAAAGACGCTGTTACATCATGGTGTAACGTTCTTCCTTCACGTAAAGGAATCCGAACCATATATCTTTTTGCCTGTTCTGTCGCTTTTTGAATCGCTTCAGGAACTTCACGTGCCTTACCGGTGCCATGACCGACTCGACCTTTCCCATCACCAACAACGACAATCGCTGAAAAGCCAAAGCGCTTACCACCCTTCACAACTTTAGCAACGCGATTAATCGCAACTAGCTTTTCGACCAGTTCAACTTCATCACGATCTGAATGTGAGGATCGACTATTTTTTCCGTCTCGTGCCATTTTTCTCTACTTTCTAAAATGAAAGACCAACACTTCGCGCTGCATCAGCCAAAGCTTTTATACGACCATGGTAGATATACCCCCCACGATCAAATACGACTTCAGTCACACCAGCTTTCAAAGCACGTTCAGCAACCAGCTTGCCAACTTCTTCTGCAGCTCCTACATTTGAAGTTGCTTTAATTTTACCTTTTAAGTCTTTATCTAACGTTGAAGCGGTTGCCAAAGTCTGATGGACTCGATCATCGATAATTTGAGCATAAATATGCTGTTTCGAGCGAAACACTGACAATCTTGGCCTTGCTTTTGTCACACTCGCAACTTTAAACCGAGTTCTGCGCTTGCGTCGTTCAAAAAGTTTATTTGCTTGACTCATGACTATTTCTTCTTACCTTCTTTACGAACGATATGCTCATTCTCATATTTAACTCCCTTACCTTTATAAGGCTCAGGTTTACGATACGCCCGAATTTCAGCGGCAATTTGACCTACTTGCTGACGATCGGCCCCGTTAATGGCAATTAAAGTTGGTTTTTCGCAATTTATTTTTATTCCATTAGGAATAGGATATAAAATATCATGGCTATACCCCAGTTGCAATTTTAGCGTATTCCCTTCTACAGCAGCACGATAGCCAACTCCATTAATTTCTAAACGCACTGTAAAACCAGTATCAACGCCTTGAACCATATTCTTGATGCGATTCTTCCAGGTTCCCCATAACATGCGGGCTTGCTTTGAATCATCACTAGGCCTTACGAGAATCTCGTTACCAGAGTAAGTAATTTTAACGTCCCTACTTGTTAAAGCAGCAAGTTCGCCATTTTTACCATTCACCTTAATTTCCTGTCCATTAACGTGAACAGTCACTCCTTGGGGAACAATTACGGGATTTTTTCCGACACGCGACATTAACTTTATCCTTAGAATATGCTACACAAAACTTCGCCACCCACATTCAACTCCCTGGCTTGTCCATCTGAAAGAACACCCTTAGGAGTTGAAAGAACAATGGTTCCTAAGCCGTTGTTAATGGGTTTCAGGTCCTTAATCTTTACATAAACCCGACGACCTGGCCTTGAAACACGAGCGACACTTTGTATAACTGGCTTATCCTCATAGTATTTTAATTCAATTTTAAGGTGATCACTACCTTCTACATGATTTTCTCGAGAATACCCTCTGATGTACCCTTCTTGTTTTAAAACATCAAGAACATTCATGCGAAGTTTTGACGTCGGAGACATAATAGCCAATTTTTTTGCTTTTTGCCC
Organism: Alphaproteobacteria bacterium; assembly: GCA_019750035.1. Classification (GTDB taxonomy): domain Bacteria; phylum Pseudomonadota; class Alphaproteobacteria; order UBA9655; family UBA9655; genus UBA9655. The sequence goes on from JAIEOZ010000067.1 coordinate 2,804, forward strand.
ATTACGTATTCGAGTTAACATATCACCTATTGGATCTGAGAACGACATTCGTGTTCCTCCTACCAGCTTGATTTTGTCATGCCAGGGATAAGCCCAGCTGACGCAAGTTCGCGTAATGCGATTCTTGAAAGTTTAAATTTACGATAAACTGCACGAGGGCGCCCCGTAAGCTCACAACGAGAGCGTACACGACATGGCGAACTATTTCGTGGTAACGCAGCCAATTTAAGGCGCGCCTTAAATCGTTCTTCCGGGGGCAATGCATCATTCGTTGCAATGTCCTTCAAGCGTTCTCTTCGGCCAGCATAGTGTTTAACCATCCTTTGTCGACGGAGATTTTTTTCAATTGAACTTACCTTAGCCATTTAATTTCTCCCGGCTCATTTTTGAATTGGAAAGGGTAAATCAAAACCCTTTAAAAGAGCCATTGCTTCATGATCACTTTTTGCAGTCGTTACGAACGTAATATCCATTCCTCTAACTTGATCGACTTTATCATAGTTAATTTCTGGAAAAATAATATGCTCGCGTATGCCGAGGGAATAATTTCCTCTCCCATCAAAACTCTTGGGCGAAATCCCCCGAAAGTCTCGAATACGTGGCATTGCAATATTCACTAGACGATCTAAAAACTCATACATTTTCTCTCGTCTAAGCGTTACTTTTGCGCCAATAACCATACCTTCTCGAAGCTTAAAGCCTGCAATAGAAGTTTTAGCTTTTGTTACGATTGGTTTTTGTCCCGCAATTAAAGCCAGCTCTTCTCGCGCACCTTGCACCTTACGACTATCTTGAGCCGCTTCTCCTAAGCCCATATTGATAACAATTTTTTCAAGTCGTGGAACTTGATAAGGGTTCTTGTACTGCATATCCTTCATTAATGAAGGTTTAACAACGTTTTCATAATGATCCTTCAACCGTGCCATTTTAACCCCTAACCCTCAATCGATTCGCCAGAACGCTTGGCAATACGCACTTTCTGACCATCTTTAAGAAATTGTATTCCTACACGTGTTGGTTTTTTAGAAACCGGATCTATATGGGCTGCATTGGATATATGAATCGAAGCTTCCTTTTGAACAATGCCCCCTTCTTGCGCAAATGTTTGCTTTTGGTGCTTCTTCACCAAATTCACTCCTTGGACAACAAGACGATTCTCCTGGCGAAGAACTTTTAGCACTTGCCCAGATTTACCCTTATCCTTCCCGGATATTACGCAAACCGTGTCGCCTTTCTTTATTCTAAATTGCTGTGCCATTAAAGAACCTCCGGCGCAAGAGAAATAATTTTCATAAATTCCTTTACACGTAACTCTCGCGTTACAGGACCAAAAATACGTGTCCCTATTGGCTCGCCCTGTTGATTAATCAAGACAGCCGCGTTATCGTCAAATCGAATAGCAGTCCCATCCGCCCGACGAATTTCTTTAGCTGTCCGTACAATCACGGCGCGTCGAACATCACCCTTTTTAACACGTCCCCGTGGAATTGCATCCTTTACAGAAACAACAATGACATCACCTACTGATGCGGTTTTGCGCTTTGAACCACCCAAAACCTTGATGCACTGCACCCGACGGGCACCTGAATTATCGGCAACCTTCAAGTTGGTTTGCATCTGAATCATATTAAACTTCCTTTCCTTCTAATACGGGAGTGTATTAGCGATCTCCTTGAACAATAACTTCCCAAGTTTTGGTTTTGGAATGTGGTTTGCATTCTTGAATACTGACCTCATCCCCTTCTTTAAACTGGTTTAGCTCATCATGCGCTGCATATTTTTTCGATCTTTTAATAAACTTATGATACAATGGATGCTTCACACGCCGTTCAACACGTACTGTAGCTGTTTTATCACATTTAGTACTGACAACAGTTCCTTTTAAAATCCGCTTTGGCATATCAAACTCCTCAAACCGTCTTCGTGGGCTGATTTAGCAATGTCTTAATTTGAGCTATTGCTCTGCGTGCAACGCGAAACTGATGCGTTTTTTCAACTTTTCCCGCCACTCGTTGAAAACGAAGGCCCATCAATTCTTTTCTTAACTCAATACACTTTGCCTTTAGACTTACATCATCCAGCTGTTTAATATCTTGCCACTTCATTATTCAATTCCTCTCGTCTCACGAGAAATAAACTTGGTTGCTAAAGGCAATTTTGCCGCTGCTAACTCAAAAGCTTCTCGAGCCAATTCTTCAGTCACTCCATCGAGTTCAAACATTATTCTTCCAGGACTTACGCGACAGGCCCAGAACTCAGGAGACCCTTTTCCACTGCCCATACGCACTTCTGCAGGTTTAGTAGAGACAGGTACATCAGGAAAAATTCGTATCCAAACGCGACCAGACCGCTTAATATGACGGGTGATCGCTCTTCGTGCAGATTCAATTTGACGCGCAGTAACCCTCTCTGGAGCCATTGCTTTTAAGCCAAATGCCCCAAAATTCAAGCGAGTTCCCCCTTTTGCGTTCCCATGAATGCGGCCTTTAAAGGCCTTTCTAAATTTAGTTTTTTTAGGGGCTAACATGTGTCAACAATCCTTTAACTTGCCGTACGATTAACAGTGTGTAAGGCGCTCCGCTTATCAAGAGCCATTGGATCATGCTCCATGATATCGCCTTTATAAATCCATACTTTTATACCAATGGTCCCATAGGTAGTCTTTGCCACCCCTTCCCCATAGTCAATATCGGCGCGGAAAGTATGCAAAGGGACTTGTCCTTCACGATACCATTCCATTCGTGCAATTTCCGACCCACCTAAACGTCCACTTACATTGATTCGTATGCCTTTTGCACCCATTTTCATAGCCGCTTGCATCGCCCTTTTCATTGCACGGCGAAAAGTCACACGACGCTCAAGTTGTTGGGCAATTGACATTGCCGCCAACTTTGCATCAAGCTCGGGCTTGCGAATTTCTAAAATATTTAGACTGACCTCTGTTTCAGCAAGTTTAGAAAGCTCTGCCTTTAGCTTCTCTATATCTGCTCCCTTTTTCCCAATGACAATCCCTGGACGCGCCGTATGAATAGTCACGCGCGCCTTTTTCGCAGGCCGCTCAATAACAATCTTTGAAACGCCAGCTTGAGCTAAGCGATCTTGAATATATTTTCGCAACTTCAAATCTTGATGCAAAAGCTTACTAAAATCACGACGAGCAAACCAGCGAGAATCCCAGGTGCGATTAATGCCAATGCGTAAACCAATTGGATTGACTTTTTGACCCATTACGCAACTTCTCCAATTTCACTAACGACGATACGTAAATGGCTAAAAGGCTTTCTAATTCGCCCAGCTTTACTTCGTCCTCTTATATCCAATCGTTTCATTACCAACCCTTTGCCAACTGAAGCTTCTGAAACACGAAGCCTATCAATGTCAAGCCCATGATTATTTTCAGCATTAGCAATTGCTGACAGTAATGCTTTTTTTACATCATTTGCAA
>JAIEOZ010000205.1 GCA_019750035.1 Alphaproteobacteria bacterium
TCAAAAAGAGTAGTATCATCTGCTTTCTTTTGGATTTCTTTAGCAATAGGAGTATTTTTTACGTTAGCTGGAAGATGCTTTAAAAGAAAGCTAACATAAGCTTTTAGATTTTTTCTGTTGATAATCTGCTCCAAGCTATGATTTGTGCGGGAAGAAAACTGAATGTTTTTAAGAGTTAAAGTGACATCATCCATATTTTCAGGAATACGACCATCTGCAGCGAACAGATCAATCATAAAACAAAGAGTATCCATTTTAGGTTCAGCATTAAGGATTCCCTCAATAGGGGTATTACTTGAACAACCGCCATCCCAATAGAGATCGCCATCTATTTCAATCCCAGGGAATCCTGGAGGCATTGCACCAGAAGCCATAACATGCTCGGGTCCAAGCGGCATTTTTGCACTGTCAAAGAAATTTAAAGTTCCATCTTTTACGCGTGTTACCCCTAGAATTAAACGGGCTAATTTCCCTGAGTTAATTCCCTCGAAATCGACAAACTCTAGGAGAGTTTCGCGCAACTTTGACGTATCATAGTAGCTTATTGCACCAGGAGTCCCTTTAAGATGGTGGGTGGGAGAGATAAGTCTTGGAGAAAAAAAAGCGGGTTGACCAAATAAAAATCCCTGCAAAGAAGCTAGCGTATTAATAAACTTACGAACGTCTCCTGTGCTATCAGGTACAAGAGGAGATTCAGGCCACGATATTGTGTCCCAAAACTTCGTTAACACTTCAATACGATTTTCTGGCTTATTGCCTGCGATAATCGCGCCGACAAATGCGCCAATGGAAATTCCAGCGACAAGAGAAGGAGAATATCCACTTTCTTCCATCGCTTTTAAAACCCCTATGTGATAAGCGCCAAGAGATCCACCTCCTTGACAAGCCATTGCAATTCTTTTGTATTTTGATTGTGCTTTTTTTTCCATTACATTTCTCCTTTAAGTATTTAATTACATTTATCACAGATAGATAAAAAAACGGTTAACGAGTCCACTGCAAAATTAAAAGAATAGCCCTTTAAGGTGTATCGTAATTTGAAGATTTAAGGAGGCACAGATAAGGAGCTCATTCGACGAGCAAAACCTTATTTGTAAAACAAAGAACAAAACATGCGCATTCCGCGACACACACCTAAGCAAGAAGCTATATGCGTTGCATTCCGTAAGAGGCTCGGTGAGCCCCTCATAAAAGATTTCCTGAGCTTGGGCATCGAAATGAAAATAAGGAATCCCTGATCCTTTCATCAAGTTGCGTGCCATAACATTTTATTGATTTCCTTCATTAATATGTCAACAAACTCAGCAGAGCTTATGGCGTAAAACGTTTCGAGATAAATATCTCACCCAGAGATTTTTTCCTCATCACGATGATATTTCCAAGAATAACAAATACAAGTCCAAGTAAATGAGCTGTAGACCATGTATATTCTTCAAGAGAACTGGAAATGATAAGAGCAACGACGGGGATTAATACCGCTGTATAGCCCGCAAGCTCTGGCCCGATGTTTTTAATCAGCTTTAAGTAGCATAAGAAGGCAACAATTGATCCTAGAATAACTAAATATAGAAGAGATCCCCAATATACGGCACTTTTTGGCAAAACAAAAGGACTTGATTGAGCAAGGGTATAAATGAACGCAGCAAATGTTCCGTAGACCATTCCGATGGCTAAAGAAGGAATAATATCTAATCCCTTATTATGATTTCGGCGGGATATGCTGCCACCAAGCGAAAATATTAAAGTTCCTATTGCTGCCAAGCCCAAACCTTTTAAGGTGTTATTTTGCAAGGTAGTTCGCGTTATTTCACCCCAAAAAAATACACACAACCCACTGATACCGATTAAGGCTCCAAGACTGACATTAAAACTAGGCTTTGTTCGAAAGAAAAGAAAATTATTCACAATGCTTAAAAAACTCACACCTGAAAAAATAACGGCAATGATCCCTGAAATTATGTAATTCGTTGCATTGTAAATAAATAAATTGTGCAATGAAAACATTGATAGTCCAAGTGCGCACAAAAACACGTGATCACCTAGTTTAAAGCGCAGGCTGAATTTTTTAATTTTGCACCACGTGAGTAAAAATATAGCTGCGAGAGCAGCTCTGTAGAGGATAGAAATTTCATCAGGGGCATGACCTATCTGTAGTTTAATGGCAAACCAAGTGGTTCCCCATACCAAAACAACAAGAATATATAAAATCGCGTTATTCATAATGGATCATTCATTTAATCGGTAGTCATCCCATAATTAGGAGAACTCTTCCTGTTATATAAGAGCGTCAAAGTCACTCATCAAGGGGCTTAATACCTGATATATTTTTATAAAGTTAAGGATATTCCTGGCCTTATTAGGAATTATCCACGTTTATCATTATCGGTAATTCAGGATCAGGAAAAACAGGGTTGGGTTACAAAGTTGATCTTGCTCGTGAAGGGTATAAAAATAACTCAACATTTTATTTTTTGAAGAAGGAATGAACCTCAATCGAAATAAAAAAATAAGTGCCTGAATTTCGGCGACGGCCTTTGATGAATTCACGTATATTAGGATGAGGACGCTTCATTAAGTGAGGAAAAAGGTGATCAAAGCTGAAATCCAACAGGAATATTATCAGGCATTGATAAATAAAAATCCTGCATATGAAGGTATTTTTTATGTGGGTGTTAAAACAACAGGTGTTTTCTGCCGTCCAACCTGTCCTGCAAGAAAGCCAAAGTTTGAAAATTGTGAATTTTTTGAAACGGCTCAGCAAGCGCTTCTGGCTTCCTTTCGCCCCTGTCAGCGGTGCCGTCCCTTATCCCATCCCAATCATGTCTCAGAGCTTGTCCGAAGACTTGTCGAAGCTGTTGAAGAAAATCCTTCCAGGCGATGGAAAGATAAAGATTTTCAGGAATTATCTGTTGATGCGTCAACGGCGCGTCGCCAGTTTAAAAAGCGATTTGGCATGACATTTGTTGGATATGCGCGTGCGCGACGCATGGGACTGGCTATGAAACAAATCAGGAAGGGCGATGCTGTGATCGAGGCACAGCTGGAGGCAGGCTATGAATCCAGTAGTGGTTTTAGGGATGCCTTTTCTCGCATTATGGGAGCAGCGCCGACTTTGTTAGGAGAGAAGAGTATTTTAAAAGCATCGTGGATAGATACAAAACTGGGTCCCATGATAGCCATTGCCGATGAGGCTGCCCTTTATCTTTTAGAATTTGTGGATCGCCGGGGCCTAGAGCGTGAAGTTGAGTGTTTGAGGCAGAAAACAAAATCAGCCATCATCCCAGGGATAACCCCACCGATTCATTCCATTGAAAAAGAGTTACATGCGTATTTTGAAGGTCAGCTAAAGGAGTTTAAAACATCGCTTTTCTTTTGGAGCTCTCCCTTTCAAAAACGTGTTTGGGAAGAGCTTCAAAAAATTCCTTTTGGGGAAACCCGTTCCTATGCCCAACTCGCTACAACGATTGGAAAACCATCCGCCTTTCGAGCTGTTGCGAATGCAAATGGTGCCAACCCATTCGCCATTATTATTCCGTGTCACCGTGTCATCAACACAAATGGAGATTTGGGCGGTTATGGCGGGGGTATAGCCCGTAAAAAATGGCTTATTAACCACGAAAAAAAAGGAGTCTAATGTGATAACTCAGAGAGAACGGGCTCATTTGCTCAAAAAACTTCATATCAAGGGTGATCCCTTGATTCTCTTTAATATCTGGGATGCGAGAAGCGCACAAGCCATCCAAGAAATTGGGGCAAAAGCTATTGCGACCAGCAGCTGGTCAGTGGCGGCTGCCCATGGATATGAGGATGGTGAAAAACTTTCTTTTGATTTTGCGTTTGCGAATCTTCAGCGGATTATTGCAAACGTTGACCTACCCGTGACAGTAGATTTAGAAGGAGGATATGGACAAAGTCCCCAGCAAGTACAAAAGACCGTTTCAAAAGTTATTGAAGCTGGTGCCGTTGGAATAAACATCGAGGATCAAATTATCGGTCAAAAACAGCTGTATTCAATTGAAGATCAATGTGCACGCATTAAGGCAGTCCATAAAGCGGCTGAATATGCGTCAATTCCTCTTTTCATTAATGCCCGCACTGATATTTTTCTTAAAACCGATTCTTCTCACCATAATGATAACCATTTGGAAGAAGCCCTCCGCCGAACCGTCGCCTATGCAAAATCAGGGGCAGACGGATTTTTTGCTCCCGGCTTGAAGGACCCTACCCTCATCAAAAAGTTGTGCGCTCTATCACCCATCCCTATCAATGTCATGATGCGTCTTGATATGCCTTCATCCAAGCAGCTTGCAGAATTTGGAGTCGCCCGTATTAGTTATGGCCCTGGCCCCTATGATCAAACCATGGAGGCCTTGAAAGAAGCGGGTAGAAACGTCCTTTCAAAACTTTACAATCGAGAGGCAGGAGAATGACTGTTTTAAATGATAATGCCAAAATCCGCTGCTTTGGCGGAGATCCCGGCAAAGAATTTTATGGAAATTATCATGATCATGAATGGGGTTTTCCCTCCCATAATGACCAGTATTTGTTTGAGATGCTTATCTTGGAAGGAGCACAAGCCGGACTGAGTTGGGAAACGGTTCTTAAAAAGCGTGAAGGGTATCGCAGAGCCTTTCATCATTTTGATCCTGGTAAAGTTGCCTCTATGGAAGAAGATGAGTTGAATGATTTGCGTCAAAACCCAGAGATTATTCGCAACAGATTGAAAATCTATGGTACACGTCAGAATGCTCGAGTCTTTCTCAAAATTCAGGAAGAATTTGGATCTTTTGATCATTATGTATGGAATTTTGTAAATGGAAAACCTATCATTAATCATTGGCACCGATTTGAAGACGTTCCAAACCAAACACCAACAAGTGATGCTTTATCAAAAGACTTAAAAAAACGGGGAATGACCTTTGTTGGTTCAACCATTATCTATGCTTATATGCAAGCGATTGGGATGGTGAATGATCATTTGACGACGTGCTGGTGTTATAAGTCTTGTAATGTGGGTAATCAAGTTCAAGGGTATAAGTCAATGCCAAAATTCAAAATCAGAAGTTAATTGAAGCAACACGGGTGGGAATTCTTAATCGTCGTGCACACAGTGACTTAGGCACTTCTTCCAAGCATTCATTGCCTTTTCTACGACATTTTTGTCTGTAGAGGTATATATTGAGCTATGGGCTCTATCACAGTTTTTTTCGCACTCGGAGAGAGGGTCTGCAAATAATCCTTCATTATCCCAGACAAGTGCTGCTGTTAAACTTAATATCAGGATAATTTTTTTTTCCATAGAAATCTTCCGTTTTTACTAAAGTTGGGTTGTCCATCCCCGGGTGGATTCTTCTTGTAGAATTTCCCCCAACATGGCCTTCTCTCTTTATTTTTGTAGTATAAAATACAAGCTTTAAAAAACCTTTAACTGATTTTTCTTTAACATATTTTTTTAACCATCGCGAAATCCTTTGTTCCTTTAAAAACTTAAGGTAAATGATTTTTCCTCATTGTAACTTGCAAGGTTTCAGCCCCTCACCTAACATATAATGTGAGAAAAGAAGGAGAAGATTGATGGAAAAAGGTCTTTACTATCTGGCAGTTCCCTATCATGGGACTGAAGAGCAACAGGCCTATCGTAGAGAGATCTCTCTCAAAGCCGCCGCAGAATTTCTACGCCAAGGTATCCATTTATTTGCCCCAGTTATTTATGTCAATCAGATCGCCGAAAAACTGGACTTCCCCTCTCTAGAAAACCGTCGGAACATTATAATGCCGTATCTTCTAGATTTTCTCCAGGCCTCGAAAGGTTTGATTTTAATCACTGCAGACGGTTGGCAGAATTCTTGGGGAGTGCAACAAGAACTAAAATTTTGCCAAGAAAGCCAGATTCCCATATATAAAATTAACCCAGACCAGATTTATGAAGATCTGATGAAAATCTTATCTTACCCATTGGAATAAAAACAGATAGGCCAACTTTTAGAGGTGGCATAAGCCTACCCACCCTTTTTACACTCTTTTCTTGTGGGAAGGTGTTTTTAACCCTTCTCAAAGAAGGAAAAAATGTGAGTTAAAGTAAACAACACTTCAAGGATGGAATTGTATTTACAACTCTTTCATCTTATATTTATGGATAGCACATTTTTTTATAAAAGTAAAGTTTCTTGCCAAGAAAGAGTGGCCATTTCATCCTTTAAATCTCCCTACTCGTCTTTTTTTAAAAGATAGCATTTTGAGCCATTTTCAAAAGGTTGAGGAAGATCCAAACGGCTTTAGTT
>JAIEOZ010000197.1 GCA_019750035.1 Alphaproteobacteria bacterium
CTGCACTGGCTGTGCCGGGTCGGGATGTCAAATTTTCTCAATCTCACGTGGAAGGCTACCGTAATTTTGCGACAAAGTTGTGGAATGCCGCACGCTTTGCTGAAATGAATGGATGTGCTTTTGTCTCTGATTTTAACCCCATTCAGCTCCAAGTTCCTATTAATCAATGGGCTGTAAGCCAAGTTATCGCTCTTTCTCGTGGCGTTGAAGCGGCTCTTAAAGAGTATAAATTTAATGAAGCCGCCCATCTTTTGTATCATTTTATTTGGGGGATATTTTGTGATTGGTATCTTGAGTTTTGCAAATCTAAATTTGCAACGGACGGTGATGAAAAGACAGAAACACAACAAACCGTCGCGTGGGTTTTAGATCAAATCTTAAGGCTTCTTCATCCCTTTATGCCTTTTATTACAGAAGCGTTATGGCAGAATTTGCGTCCTGAAAAGGGACTTTTAATGGGAAATCTTTGGCCTGAAACTCAAGGCGTAACCTATCTTGAAACGAGCCAAGATATTAACTGGCTTATTCAAGTGATTTCTCAGGTTCGGAGTCTTCGTACTGAAATGAACGTTCCTCCTGCAGCCTTTCTTACGTTAAGCTTTTATGATGCTGGACCCATGACCCATCATCGAATCAGGGATTACGAGGATTTGCTGTTAAAGTTAGCGCGTCTTGATCATGTCAAAGTCTTTTCAGAACCTCTCTCTTCAGATGATGCAGCAGGGGCGGCTCAACTTGTTATTGGAGAAACAACTTTGCTAATTCCCTTGACAGGAGCGATCAACGTAGAGGCAGAAAAAGAAAGACTGCAAAAGGAATGGGGAAAAATAAGTGTGGAAATAAAGACACTTGAAAAAAAACTAGCCAACCAAGAGTTTATTTCGCGGGCGCCTCAAGAAGTGATTGAAACTCAATCCTCACGATTAGAAGCGGCACGCCTCGGCATTCTTAAGCTCGGACAAGCGCTTTCTCGATTAAGAGAGCTATGAAATAATTAAAAGATCAATCTCTAACTATCTCGATGTAGGGAAAAATAAGCAAGATCTTGTAGCGCTGTCTTAAGCGGAGATCCTGGGAAATTTGTTAAACATTTAAGAGCTTCCTCTATAAAGTCTTGAGCAATATGTTTTGTTTTTAAAAGGGCTCCTGAGTCTTTTAAAAGGCGGATAGCATGAGCCAGAGCTCCCTCATCTCGAACTCCTCCTTGAAACGCCTCTTGCCAAAAAGCGAGATCAGCTCCTCTCTCACAAGCAAGGATGACGGGCAGAGAAACTTTCCCTTCACGAAAATCATCGCCAATCGCTTTACCCAATGTTTCTTGATCTGCGGCATAATCAAGGACATCATCCATAAGCTGAAAGGCAATTCCCAATGTATACCCAAATTGTGCGAGGGCTTTTCGGGTTCGCTCATCAGCTTCGGCCACAACAGCTCCCACTTCCGTAGCCGCTGAAAAAAGACGCGCCGTTTTAGCCCCAATAATTTTTAAGTAGGTTTCTTGTTTTAACTCAAGGTCATGGCTTAAACTAAGCTGTAACACTTCTCCCTCAGCAATGGCACTTGAAGCAACAGAGAGAATTTTCAGCACCTCCAGGGACCCCTCAGAAACCATAAGCTCAAAGGCACGACTAAAAAGGAAATCTCCTACAAGAACGCTCGCTTGATTGCTCCATAAAGCATTTGCAGTGCTCATGCCTCGACGGAGAATACTACCATCGACAACATCATCATGTAAAAGTGTCGCGGTGTGAATAAACTCAACACATGCAGCAAGCTGAATGTGGCGTGTCCCTTGATACCCACAAATCTCGGCTGACGCTAGTGTTAGAAGGGGTCTTAGGCGTTTGCCACCTAAAGAAACCAGATAACCTGCAATTTGAGGAATCATGGTTACTGGACTCTGCATTTTCTCTAGAATACACGTGTTCACGGCATTAAGTTGAGGCCTTAAGATAGCCGTTAATGACGTAAGCCCCGATGCTGAAAAAGCAGAAGATTTAAGAGAAGCGACCATAAACGCATTAATTCCTGTCTTGTTTTAAAACTTAATTTACCCTATTTTAGGTTTAAAATTCTAGTCTAAAAGAGAACCTTGTTATGAGTGATGTAATCCTGGTAGGAGGAGGCTTGACAGGAGGGACTTTAGCGTGTGCCCTTGCTCAAAAAGGTTTAGACGTTACGCTCATCGATAAGGTGGATCCATATCTTCCTTTAGCTTTTGATGGCCGGTCTTTTGCTCTTTCTCGGAGTTCTTACCATCTTTTTTCAAAATTGGAGTTATGGCCTCAAGACGCCACACCTATAAAAAAAATTCATACTTCAGACGGTGTCCTTCCTCAATGGATCGATTATCATGAGGAGGACGTCAAAGGAGGACCTCTTGGGTATGTTGTGGATAGCGCTCTTTTAAAAACGAGGATCCTCACAAAAGTTTTATCTTTCAAAAACATTCATTTTCATTCTCCTACTTCTGTGACTCGGCTTGAGAGAACAGAATTTTCTGCCCAGGTTGAGACCGAGGATGGGAAAGTTCATAAAGCCCCCCTCTGCATTGCAACGGATGGAAAATTTTCAACGTTACGAAGTTTGGCGGGAATCTCCCTCATAGAATGGTCTTATCCTCAAACAGCCATTGTTTGTAACATGACTCATACGCTTCCTCATGAAAACAGCGCGTTTGAACACTTCTTGCCGACAGGTCCTCTGGCTTTTGTTCCCCGTTCAGGGAATACGTCGGGCCTTGTGTGGTCGATTGAAAACGAAAAAGCGCGCCTCCTTTTAAACCTTCCTGAAAAGGAGTTTGCCGAAGAAGTTCAATCTCTTTTTGGATTCTCTCTGGGGATGTTCACCCTTTCAAGCCCACGATGGAGCTACCCTTTAAGCGTATGTTTGCCGAAAAAAATAGTGGATACACGGCTTGTCCTCGTTGGAGATGCAGCCCATACCTTTCATCCTGTCGCTGGACAAGGATTGAATGTAGGATTGCGGGATGTCGCTGTCCTTGCAGATGTTTTAGGAGAAGCCTTCTCCTTAGGTCTTGATCTTGGATCGCCAACTATTCTCGAAAAGTACCAACGAAAGCGGCGATTTGATATTCTTTCCATGACCCTTTTAACCGATGGTTTAGTACGGATCTTTTCAAATCAAAGTCGGCTTCTTGCCCGTGTCCGTTCTCTAGGGTTTGGTGCTGTAAAACATTGTCTCCCTTTAAAACATTTCATGATACGCCATGCCATGGGTGTCAAAAGCCTTACTTAAGGCGCGATCGATAGGCTTTCCACAAGAATCCCAAAAGAATCAGCAAAAAAATGCCAAAAGGCGCCAGCCATAGAAAAAGCATTTTTCCTTGAAAAGAAGGACGAAATAAAATCTCCTCACCAAAGAGGGCGCGAAGATGATCTCGAATGTTCTCTTCAGATTTTCCTTGCCTGAACTGCTCAACGATAAAACCTTTTAACGCTTTTGATTCAGGGGCTTCAGATTCGGCAATGGATTGACCTAAACAGACTGGACAGCGAACTTCTTGATTTAAGGCATTGGCTCTTTTTTCTAGATTTTCCTCTGCAAAAGCAGAAAAAGGGAGGAGAAGAAAAAGAACGATAAATTGTTTTCGTTTTACCCAAGAAAAAGCGACTCCCCCTACCATGAAAAGGCCTCCTATCCATATCCAAGGAGCTAAAGGGATAAAAGATGCTCTTATAAGCCATTGGTTGTCTCCCTGGTAGGGTCCTAAGATAACGTAGAGATCCTTAAAGCCGTTAGTCAAAATAGCTGTTTCACTCAGAAGGGAATTTTGTGGTTGATAAAGCCGTTTTTCTGGCGTTACCTCCCCGCCTGGATAGGTGAGAATCGCCTTTTCGTACTGATAGGTAGGTGTATTCCCATATTGGATTTCCTTAAAGGTGAGCTTCTCTCCTCCCACTTCAAAGCTATCTTGAGGACTAAGAATATAAGTTTCATCTGTACGAAACCCTCCTCCTATACTCACACCTAAAAGAGTGATCCCAACCCCTACGTGGGCTAACAGGGCTCCTATGGATACATTTCTTTTCATATAACTTTGGAGTGATCCTCCCAAGATCCAAATAGCGACGATACTGCCGACAAGACTCCAAAGAGAAACTGGATAAAGAACATAGAGAAATAACAGAGTTCCGCCCAAGGTTACGACCAGAGGGGCAACAAGAAGAGGGAATAGAGATTCCTTTTTTCCATTGAGTAAAACACCTATAGGCATGAGAAGCAAAAGAGGGAGCATCAAGGGAATCAATGTTCTGTCAAAATAAGGGGCCCCAATGGCCACCGTTTCTCCCCATATAGACTCGCTCCAGAGGGGATAAAGAGTCCCAAGAAGAACCGTAACCAATCCTCCGCACAAAAGCAGAGAGTTGAACAGAAGGATTCCTTGTCGAGATATAAGCGGCAAGGGAGAACTTTGAAAATGAGGGGCTTTCCAGATCCACATGAGGAAACCAAGACTCATAATTCCTCCCAAAAGGACGAGAATAAAAAAACCTCTTTCAGGATCTTGGGCAAACAAATGAACGGAAGAGATTAATCCAGAACGGACTAAGAAGGTGCCAAGAAGACTTAAGCCAAAAGTCAGAAGACTTAAAAAAAGGCTCCATCTATAAAATGCATTCGTTCGTAGGATATGAAGAAGAGCTGTTCCTGCCAACCAAGGCATCAAGGAGGCATTTTCAACGGGATCCCAAAACCACCATCCTCCCCAACCCAACTCGTAGTAAGCCCACCAACTTCCGAGGGTAATGCCCGCTGTCAGCGATCCCCAGGCAAAAAGAACCCATGGATAAACTGTAACTCTCCACAGGGGCCCTTCCATTTCGCCCCATAAGGCTGCAACAGCGAGAGAAAAAGGAGCTGAAAATCCAACATATCCCAAATACAAGAGGGGGGGATGAAGCAAAAGACCTCGATCTTGAAGAAGAGGATTCAAAGAGCTTCCTTCTGGAAGGGTAAAGGGAAGAGAGGCAAAAGGATTTGACGTTATGATCAAGAAAACAAGAAATAAAAAGGTTAAAAGACCTTGAATCGTCAAAGCTCGTGCTCTGACGAGAGGATCTTGGACTAAAGCCGCAAAGGCCACTCCTATACCGGATAAAATAAGAACAAAGAGCAAGAGAGATCCCTCATGATTGCCCCAGGTTGCCGCCAGACGATAATACCAAGGAAGCTGGGTATGATCATGAAGAACAACCGTAAGAATTGAAAAATCACAAACATAAAATGCGATCATTAGAGTGATAAGAGCCGCATTTAAAAAGCCGTTTTGAAGAAAGGTAGAAACCTGACCCAGAACCAAATATTTTCGATTTTCTTTAAAAACACCCCAGAAAGAAGATAAAAACTGTGCACTTGCAAAGCCAAGGGCCATGGCTAGAAAGAAATTCCCCAGCTCACTGAGTATCATACTGAAGACCTTCTTGCTTTAGTCGATCCGCAATTTCTTTTGGCATGTATTTTTCATCATGTTTCGCAAGGACTGACTCTGCACGAAATAGGTGAGGGTGAAGAAGATACCCTTCAGCCACAACTCCCTGTCCTTCTCGAAAGAGATCAGGCAGAAGCCCATTGTATGTGACATCAAGCATTTCCTTATGATCCATAATGGTAAAATGAACTTTGGCTTGCTCATAACGTACAGAGTGAAGCTTTACGAGGCCTCCCAGACGAATCCGTTGCTCGGGGTGGATTTTTTTGTGTACAATATCGGAAGGTGTATAAAAAAAAACAAGATTATCCTGAAAGGCAATAAGGATCAAAACGGTGGCTATTCCAAGACCACTCAGAGCGGCAAAAATAAGCAAAAGACGTTGGTGCTTATATTTCATGTAAACCAGAGTGAAGGAAATGCTTGGATCGTTGCCATTGTACACAGGCCCATCCTAAAAAGGCTCCCATCGTTAAAAGGGTTACGCCATAGGCACCTAAAATATACAAAACATGGGGCGTTGAATAAATCATCGAATTGCCCTTTGAATTAAAAATTTTCGTGTATTGAGTTCTGTACGGGTTCTGATTATCAGAACAGTCAGAAAATAAAAGAAATAGGCTACCGCCATCAATAAAAGGGGGGTGAGCATGGTAGGATGAATAGAAGGGCTTGAAAATTTTGTTAGACTGGCAGGTTGGTGGAGCGTATTCCACCAGTCAACAGATCCCTTAATAATGGGGAGATTAAGAGCTCCCACCAAGGCGAGAAGAGAGGCAGCTCTCACACCCTGATCAGGACGAGAGTAAGCCTTATACAGAGCCCAATACCCCCCATACAGAAATAAAAGAACTAAGACGGACGTAAGTCTTGCATCCCATACCCAATACGTCCCCCACATGGGTTTGCCCCATAAAGCGCC
>JAIEOZ010000080.1 GCA_019750035.1 Alphaproteobacteria bacterium
GGTGTACCATCCATAAGTTTTGCCTCTCTTGCTCTATTTCACGTAACTTTATAGCATAAAATTATCTTACTTGAAAACCACAAAAATACATTTCACGTAAGTTAATGGGATCATCAGAAGTTACGTGAAAATGGATTTCCTCCTGCTAAAAATTTTTATGAAAGGCTTTTGTAGGGGTATGGCAATGAAATATAAGTTTATATGGATCGTAAGAGTTTTACATCAATTTACGAAATAAAAAAAAAGAGAAGATAGGCTGAATCAAAATGAACATTCAGCTGTGTATTGTTCACCTTATTAGCAGTTCTCTGAAGTATATGAGTTGAAAAAATTATAAGCAGCTAGCTATTGATTTAAAGAAAATTTATTCGGTAAAAATGGAGCAAAACTTCGAAAGGACTTTGGGAGTTTTCCCGAAGAGGGGATAATTGATTGCCCTTTTATTAGCCAAATCCTCTCTTTTTTTGATTATCCTGAGGACACTTAAAAGCAACGAATGTGATAAAATCCCTTAATATAACATCACGAAAAGTTATAAAAACAAGAAGATGTTTTTAAGAAATGCTTCTGGTTTTAAGGTTTTATTTATTGCAGCCAACAAGTTATGAAAAAGATGGACGATATTCATAAAACAACTAGAAAATGGTCATGAACGAGTTTTCAATTTAACTGAATACGCAGCTCTTAGATTCTCTATCTTCATGGTAAGTCGCCAGAGTGTTATGGAAGCTTTCCTTCGAACCAGCCTATCAGCCCCCCCGCGCAAGCGAAGGAAAATACAACCCTAAGGAGATTTAAAAAGAGGATTGATCTATAATGTCCTTGCCTAGTTTACATCAATCTTCACACAAACTCGTCCCCTTCCCTCCTTTGCTTTATCTCTAAATTTTTTGACGAAAATAAAGTTTGTGTGACATTTAAAGTCTTTTCTTGAATCAAGACCTGTCGGTTCTCTTGGAGGTAGTCAATCTCTCTACAAATATATCTCAATTTTTCTGGAAGATCCGATTTCTTAAGAATTTCACTTGCTTCTTCATCAGGAGAAATTGTGAAAAGTTGGTTTTGAACCTTTTCCTCAAGAAATCCCTCAAAATAAGTTTCTACAAACATTCCTTTCCATCCATTTTTTATAAATTCTTTTGAAATTGAGTTGTTCTCAAACTTTAAAAAATTTTCAAACTCACCTCTAAAGTGCGTAAGTTCTTCCTCTGAAAAAGATTTTATTCTTTTTTTGGTAGTTTCCTTTCTTTTTTCTTCAATTGAACCTTTTATATATTTAATTTTTTCCTCTATATTATTTTTTTTGTTTTCCAACGTAATTAAATAATTTTTCGTCTTATTTATTTTTTCATCGAGTTTTGTTTCTCGATCTCCGAGATTGAACCCCCCTCCCCTAACACGTTCAATCGTTTCCTCTTTAATAGCCCAGGTAATCCACGCTTTCTTGAAGAATTTGTTTTGCGCTTCTCCCATCAGAAATTTTGAAGAGGCTATCATACGACAATAGACTTTCCATGAGTCAAGAGATTGCTCAAAAAATTTCCTAAATGAGTCAAACAAACGATTCAAAAATCCAGCCGAAATAGAAGAAAATCCTAATTCTCCTACTTCTTCTTCCCAAATCTTAATCATATCTTCCGTCACTTTTTTTTGCAGAGGTTTAGAATGTACGGACGAAGACGTTGAGGGATCCTCACTTAAGGATGAAGTATTTCTTTGAATAGGTTTATTCTCTTTCCCCCCTATAGTCCCCCCAGAGGAACGGCCATTTTGGTTGTTCCTGGAACGGCCATTGAGTGTAGAAGAAACTTCCGCAATACACGGTGAATTTTTTGTGACATCTTTCTTTTGTTTTACAGAAGCTGAGGAAGATTTTTGATTAAATAATCCTTTGATAAATTGAGAAGCAAAAGCATGGTTTCGAAAAAAATAAGTTTGGTTTGTTTTCCTATCATGGTAGCTTGCATAAAATTTTCCTTGAAATTTATCTTGAGCGCGCATAAAGGAGGATTTGCTTTTATAACGAATACCAATAAGATCGAATGCTTTTGCAAAGATCTTTCTGGAAAATCCGATTTCTTCTGACCAACTATCTCCTTCCCGATATAAAGGATGATTGCAAGGTTCCACAAATTTATAAAAGCCATTTGCGTACTTTTCAAACCAGTATTCAAGACGGCCAAGAATTAAGGTTGATTTTTCACAACCTATAGAAGAATTTATTTCTGGATAAAACTTTATATAAAAAGTTCTTTTAGTAAATTTTTCTTTTTTTAGTAATAAAGTGCTCATTTTATTCCCCAATTTTTGGGTTTAAACAAGCAAAAAATCTTGACAATAATAACAAACGTGCTATTATTAATTTGAAAGTGGGTTTTGCTTGTAAAAACCTAATTAAGAAAGCTCGGGGCCAACCGAGCTTTCTTTTAATCTAAATCTATAATTTTCTTTGGTCTTTCTATTTTTCCTTGTTCTAGTTGAGTGTGAACAGCCTTTAAAAACCAGGACGATTTTGTCATAAATGTATCTTCAATGTCTTTTATAACCAACTTATAGACATCCTCAGGTAGGGTTATCTGCACTTTTATGCCCTTGGGACGCTCACGTTTCATAGCTAATCTCTTACAATAAATTTTATAAACGTTAATTTAATCTTAATTTTTATGAAATGCAAGATCTAAAATATCTTTGTGATGTTTTAGATCTTTATGATCTAAGGTGTTTTTTGAGTATATTGTTTAACGTATTCACATATATGCATAAATATGTTAATATGTTACTATTGGTTAAAAATAGTCTTGATTTGCTTATCTTTTAAAGTCATACGTATTGCAAAACATATATATGTAAAATGATATAATCATACGTCTGGTAACGTATCTTCAAGGATCTCGGTTAATTTTTGAGTGATGCTTTTGTCTTCTATAAGAGAAATTTTTTTTAATTTTTTATAAAGCCCTTTTGGAATAATGAAGGTTGTTCTTGCAAATTCAAGTTTTGCTTTTCTTTCATTTTTGCTTGGTAATTGTGTAACTTCATTTTTATCTGAAGAAACCCAACTATCTATAGCATTTTCAAGATCGCCCCTATTTGGAGTAATAGGAAAAACAATTCTCTTTTTTGTCATTATTCAATCCTATTTTTTATTTGTAGAACTATAAGTTTTTATTATTTCTTTGACCACATTTGTAATTTCTTTTCCTGCATTTGAGTTTGGATCTTGCTCAACTACTGATGTTCCTAAGGCGGCTGTTTCAGCATAAGCAACGCGTTGATGTATATAATTTTTAAGTGTTGGAAACTTATATTGTGAAAGGGCGTCTTCCACATCTCTTCCAATTACTGAATTTGGTATTACGCGGTTTACAATGAAGCTTGAATCTATTTTTTTGTAACTCCTATAACTGTTTATAGTTTCTCTCACTTCATTTATAAGATCGACAACTTCTTTTGCAGCCCACACATCATAAGGAGAAGGTTGTACAGGAATTAAAGTTAGGTCGCTTGCAGCAATTGCAGATTTTGCAACATCGTATACTCGAGGTGGTCCATCAATTATGACATAATCATAGCCTTTAGCTAAAGTTGGAACTTCCTTATGAATGGTGTTTTTAGAAATGCCAACAACGTTAAATATTGGATCTTCTTTTCTACTTGCTGCCCAATCAAGAGCGCTACCTTGAACATCCCCATCTATTAATAAAACACGTTTCCCGCTCAATGCTAATGTTGAGGCAATGTGTATTGATAAAGTTGTCTTGCCAACCCCACCTTTTTGATTGAGTAGAGAAATTATCATTCAAGCTTCCTCCAATAATTAAAAGTATTTATGAAAACATATAAAATCATATAAGCATAAAATCATATTTATGTAAATATGATAAATTATGTGGTCTTTAATTCAAATGTTAAACTTGTTTTTTAAAAATAGCAATAGGCATATTCTCATAGATATGTTTTCCAATAAAAACATATCTATGAGAATATCGTATGATTGCAACAAATTTGTTAACAGCTCAATCTACAATTTTATCGTTAATAAAATTTTGTTAATAGAACTTATAAAAATTTATGTAGATAGGAGGGATAAGATTAACCCACTAGTCTTTAGACGGGCACTTAAGCATTTTCTTTTTTAATCTTACTTTTTAGCTTTTTGAGAGGTTTTTCTATGGACAACCTTTCGCGATATTTGTTGAGGATTTGTGAGGCTTTTAGGTTTTGATTTGTCATAACAACGACAATGGCAGAAAATCTTTTTATTTACTCGCCAACTCAAAACTAAACAGTTGATCTCCTTATCGCCAGGTTTCCAATTAGATTCGTAAGACAGAGGCTGAACTTTCCTTTAAAACCCAGAAGTTCAATAAGGGCTTTGGCGTGATCCTTGTAAAACAATTAATTTCTTCACAAAAACGCTCTCAACCTTTCTTGCAGCGTTTGGATTAGGACCATCCACATAGCGGGCAAGGCTTTGATGGTGAACGTCGTGACTGCTTATGGATCCAAAAATCATGGAAGTAAAAATTTTTTGCCTTGAGAGTTGAACTGCGAAAAGTGCTTTGATGTTTTTTTAGTAAGGGGATTTAGTTTTAGCATCTTGAAATCCTTTCTTCGCAAGTGAACAATTCCAGAGCTTGCATTATTTTTTCTTACTTTTCAACTTCCTATAAAAAATAACGGGTAGTGAGTAATGCTAATTAATAAGAATACTTCTTAAATTTCTTCGGGTTCTATTTTATATGGTACATAATATAAGTTTGTATGCTTAATACACGATCGGTTTACTACGAAATTTTTTATGATATGCTTATACATAGAAGCATATTCGCATAAATATACATTAGCATAAATATATAATATCTTTAGCTAAAGGTTTTGAAGACATTTTTATCTTGATTATGAAAATATAAAAACATATTTACATATATATGTTTTTATTAAAACACATACATGTGATTAGAGATGAGTAAGAACAATCTTTATGCACTTTCGTTTTGATTAAATGACTGAACGTCAGAAATGCCAAGGTTTATAGCATATTAATATGCTTATATGATAAAACATATATACATATATAAGATTTAGCATAATTATTAATTATAGCAAAAAATAAAAATGGCTTTCTAAATACCATTAATCTATCATTTTTTGATATATGTTTTTATGAATAAGCATATAAAAATATATAATAATTAACATATATATGATTTATATGCTTATTAAATTTTTTGCTTTTCGAGCGAGCTAATATATAAATATACAAGATTAAATTACACGCTAAGATTTAAATATAGTTCAATCATGAAGGTTAACACAATGTTAAGTGTGACTTTGGGCGTCTGCTCATGGATGATGTGTATTCCTGTTATCTTGTGCAATTGTTGTTGCGACGTGACTCCATAATAATTTTGCAGCAGCTTGTTGCGTAAATTCACAAAAAAAGTAAGAGAGAGAAGGGGAGGAGGCTGAGTAAAAATCGCGATTTTTTAGATTTTATTAGCCGTGAAAGTTTTATAATGAGAGAGGACAATTTTAGTTTGTCGCATAAAATAGCTATTGATTCTAAGATTTAGGATCGGTAATCTAATAAATTAACTTAAGCAGCTGTTTTTTTGATCTTTTTGATGAGTTCCAAGGCCAATACCTTTTGCAATAGTTCTCCTATGTTTCGCATAATTGGGATAAGTTGCAGGCAAATTCCAACGTTCCCTATATTGATCAGGAGTCATTGTATAAGCTGTTTTTAAGTGACGCTTGAGCGTTTTTATGCGTCTCCCACCTCAAGACAAACAATGTAGTCTGGCTTAATTGACTTTCGATAGGAACGGCAGGCTCTGAGCGAGTAGTTAATCCGAAGGATGGCTTCGAGGGTTTTTTATTCTGGTTGATCTCATTATAGTTACTCCTACTCTCATTGAATATCGTGGAGATCACGCAATCATCAATAATGTCACACTAGATATTTTACCTCATCTCAAAGAGGCAATTTTGTGGATATTGGTAGGCGATCCTTAGAGAAAAGAGAAGATTGAAGTTCAAACAAAAACTTTTAATAACGAACTCAGAAAATCGCTCTATTGTTGGTCTTCGTAAGTGGGTCAGGACCATGCCTTTAGCCTTTCTCATGCTTGAGAGGGTCTCCGAACAAAACCATATGACAGCAACGTTCTGTTCAAGCGCTTTCCTTTATGATATTTTCTCCGCAATTTTAGCGGATTTAAAGATTGTATATGCGGAGATTAGTCTTTATAATCCCTGCATATATAGCGGAGATTAAAAATGTACATATGCGAGCTTCTTGACTGGCCTAATTTTACCTGGAATGATGAGAAGCTCTATACTCTGTTGGGTCATTTGCGTCATCAACAAGGTCGTC
>JAIEOZ010000101.1 GCA_019750035.1 Alphaproteobacteria bacterium
AGAAAAGCCATTGTTTTTATTGGAAAAAACAAGTCTTTTCTAGCCCGAGAATGACACAGGCGTGTTGGAGAAGGTGTTTCTGCTACAAAAACTGGATGGAACCTAGTACATCTCAAAATATAAAAAAATTCTGGAGTCGCGTCGCTAAAGAACATGAACTCTTTTATCAATGAATCTATTATCTTTTTCTTCCAAGCCTTATCTTGGTGTGAGAAGATCGCTTGTGACTCTTACGACTCTCATAAATTTCAGAAGCGTATGATCCACGTGACAACGGCCCCTCATAAGAACTGAATTGTCTTTTATCATAGCCCTTCTTTGAAGCAGGCCCAGTGTATTCAATGTTTTCAATAAGAGAGACTCCATCAACCGTAGCAGGATAGCGATAGGTAACAGTTCCCTTGTCATGGAGTGCCCCTAGGGTTTTTTGAATACGAGCTTTTTCTGCTGGTGGAAGTTCACTCACTTTAACCGTCCCTTCTTGACCTGGCTTCCTAGAAGAAATGGTTGGAGAAGAGTTTAAGGGAAGAACAGGGCGATTTTTTTGATTTATCTGAATAACTTTTTTGTTCTCCCGACCTCTTCTCCCGGTTTGTTCTTGAGCTTTTCTATTATGTCCAGGATGAACGCGCACGCCCCTTTTGGCAGGTTCTGCCCTTTTTAGGGGTGGATGAGTTTTGCGTTGCGTGACTTTTTTGTTCCTCCGACCTCTTCCCACGGTTTGTTCTTGAGCTTTTCTATTATGTCCAGGATGAACGCGCACACCTTTTTTGGCAGGCTCTGCCTTTTTTAGAGGTGGATGAGCTTTGCGTTGGGCAGAGACTCTTGGACGAATTCCAGCTTTGTCAGCTGCTTTTGGCGGAGAAAATCTTCTGGTATGGAAATGGCGTTTCTGTCCCCCTCTTTTAGACTGAATCGCATCTTCCTTAGATTCATTTCTCAAAAAGGTTCTGAAAATTCGGTTCAAATCCTCTAGACCTTCAGGCCTTTCAGGCTTTCTTGCAAAAGCTTCACTCATACTCATAAGACTTATTACTATGAGGACGTAACCAAATGATTTCATAAACATTATAATAATACCTTTCTCAAAAAAATTTCATTAAATATATTTAAATTATCAACAAAAGAAGTCAAGTTTTAATAACATTAAATCAGCTCGTTTTGATCTTTACCAAAAATATTCCTTTGGAAACCTAGCAAATATTATGAGCCTCTACCAGAGACGAAATTCGTATTCCCTTTTAAAGATCTTCAAGGGATTTCAGCTTAAAGAGAGGAGCTGGCCCTATAGAACAAGTCTTATTTTGAAACGTCAGGGGAAGAGTCAGATACATTTTACCTGATTCATCAGAACGGCTGAAAAGACCAATCATAAAAGAAGCGGCAAGTGCCTTTTTTTTCTTTATCAGCCCTAGCTTAACCATATAATCGATAGCCTCTTGATAGCCTAGTATTTTACTAGAAAAGGATCCTAAAGGATACAGCTCCTTATCAAGGGTTAAAGTCCCTTCCATCTCTCCACTGATAGGAGGCCAAGAAAATGTCAAGAGGTTGACATCTAAAACACCTCCTCCATCCCGCCACTCAGAAAATGACGTAGGAAAAGAACCCTTTGTTTGGTACCCGGAAAGATTGGCATCCAAGCTCAACGTAAGGGGTTTATCCAGAGATTTATCCATATTTAACAATTTTTCGAGGTTAATGATAGAAGTTACAATTTTTAGCTTAAGATCTAAAGGATCGACTATATTTTCAACCTTTACTGATGAACCTTCGAGAAAAATAGGTTGGACTTGAGTTCCGACAACCGATTTTATACGATCAATTGTAAAATCAACTCCTTCAAGCCCCCCTTCAGGGGCAAGGACAAAAATCCCTTTTGCTCCTTCAAACTGTATATCACTTGAAGGAAAGACCGTATTCTGCGACGTAAGAATTTTCTGATCTCCAGGAAAATTAAAGTTTAAAGTATAAAACTTCCACGGGCACATCGTGATGTCGGCTTCCTGGCCGCGCCATTCTATGCGTCCTTTTGGATCTTTGATTAAAGCATCCTTAAATTTAGCTTTAACTGAAAAAGGATTTCCTCCTATTTCAAAGCTTGAATAAGAAATAACGTATCCTTTTTGTTGTAAATTTTTTGTTATGTGGTTAATCTTTTTCTTAAGTTCCCCCTTGCCATATTCAAAAAAAACAATCCAACCTATGCTAATCAGTAAAAGAAGAAGAAGACTTATAATTATCTTTTTACGCTTTAGAAACATAAATACCTCCTTCATGAATCAAATCATTTGTTTTTGATTCAATTTTATTTTCAAGTATACGCATAAACTCTCGTCGAGAGAGACCTGGTTCAATAGGGTCTAGAATTTCTAAGGTAATATATCCAGGGTACTTAAAAAAACCGCGGCGAGGCCAAAAAAGACCTGCATTATGCGCAATAGGAATAACGGGAATCTTTAAGTGAAGATAAAGACTTGCGACTCCAGATTGATACGTTTCCTTTTGGCCGGGATGTGATCGTGTTCCTTCGGGAAAGATAACAACGGACTGTCCTCGAGCAATCGCTCGCTCGGCTGCTTTTAATAGATTTCTAATATCTTGTGTTCCCTTTCCTTTTGTCCTCGATACAGAAACCATACCTAATCTTTTCAAAAACCATCCGAAAAAGGGAATCCATAATAATTCTCGTTTCAAAACAATAGAAGGATCAAATAAAATATAATGAAGAATCATCGTCTCCCATGCAGATTGATGTTTAACGGCAAAAATAGCTGGTGTTGAAAGAAGTTTTTCTTTTCCTCTAATTGTAATGTAAAGTCCTAAGATATTCTCACAAATCCAAACAACACCATGAATCCAAAACCTTATAATCTTTAAAACGATTGAGCGAGAAAAAATCAGGAATGGAAAGAATAAAACAGATATAAAGAAGGTCCACCCATAAAACGCGCTATTAAAGACAATCGCTCTTAACCACATCATCATACTGTCTTAAACTTCCAAAATTCGTGAAAATCTGTTAAAGGGCGACGAATTAAAGCAAAAAGAAACTTATTATACTCTTGAACAACAAGACGTAATGTTAACGAATCAAGCCACCACTTTGGTTTTAAAAAGCTCTTTCCCACCACGGCATGGGGAAGAATCTGAATATCAGGAACCAAGTGGCGTAACTCAAAAAGACTGCGCGGCATATGATAATTAGACGTAATAAGTCTTAAGGTTTTAATATGATGGGCATGAGCCCACGCCGCTGTTTCTTCTGCATTTCCTAACGTATCTAGCGCGTCGTACCCCAATGTAATATGAGAGTGAAAAGGCATTTGCGTCACTCTTTCTGAAAGAGTGGAGTGAGGATTCACTCCCGAAATCAAAAGATACTTTCCTTTTTTTTGTTCAAAAAGGCTTAAAGCAACCTTAAGACGCGTCTCCCCTCCTGTAAAAACAACAATACCATCCGTAAGGCTCGTCATATCTTGTGGAGACGAAGGAATAATGCGGGTAAAAAGAATGAGGCCTATAACCCAAAGTCCTCCTGCTCCTAGAACGACTACTATAAGACGGAGGCTATAATATAACATATTTCAACATCTTTTCTCATCAAGCAAATGGGAAACAGCTTCATAAAGATCATTAAAAATAGTAACGGGCAAAACAAGCTCAGGTAATCCCTTCTCAAGTGTTTGGGTTCCTTTTCCCGTACGCACCAAAATTCGAGGGCATTGGATGGCTCTCGCCGCCTGAAGGTCCCGCAAATCATCTCCAATCAACATACTTTCCTGGGCTTTGACTTTAAAATCATGGAGAGCATCGAGAAGGAGACCAGGGTTGGGCTTGCGATGTAAATTTTGAGGGTCAGGTGACGTACAAACATAAATTTTATCAATAAAAGCATCGTGCTTTTTTAAAATTTCCTTAAAGTAGGTATGAATATCTTCTAACCCTTCTTCTGTCAGCTCCCCTCTGCCTACAACGGCCTGATTTGTAACAATTGCAATGGGAATTGCAGCTTTATTCAAAAGTTTAATTGCAGAAACGACACCTGGTAATAAAACAAATTCATCTCTCGACTTCACTGAATTTGGACGATCCGCATTGATGACACCATCTCTATCTAAAAGGATAAGCTTCATGAACGCAAAGCTTTCATAACGGCTAAACGAGCAGCTAACATCATAGAAAGAGCCGTAAAAAAGGGAGAAAGTATAAAAACACAGATCGATTGAAAAAAGAAAGAAGAGCTCATCATAAAAGAAAAGCCAGACTTTTCTAAAAGAATCTTAATTCCTAAAAAAGTCAAAAAAGCAATAAAAGATCCAATCGAGCTTGCTATAAGCCCTTGTTTAAAAACGTTTATCTGAAATTGAGTTGCGATATAAGAATGCGTCGCTCCGATAAGGCTTAAGACTTCAATAATTTGACGATGGATCAGAAGGCTTGTGCGAATCGCAAAGGTCGTGGTTGCGAGAGCCGCTGATAAAATAAGAAGTGTAATAATAAGAGCAAGAAAAACACCTGTATGAATTAGATTTGTAACATGATTTTGCCAAACGCGATGATCGACAATCTGAAGGTAAGGAGAAATATTTTTCAAATGACTTTCAAGATTTTGTATATCGACATTTTCTTTTCCATCGAGGGTCACATCAATAACCGCCGGCAAAGGAAGAAGTTCTAGATTAGCGTCTTCTCCTAAAAGAGAATAAAATAAGTTTTCCATTTCTTTTTGAGGAACAGTAATAACACGCTGAACCCCTGGAGTTCTATTTAAAAACTGCACAACTCGCTCTTGTAACGCACTCGATGCATTGTCAGAAAACGTTGGAATTTCAATGGATAACTGAGTAGTAAACTGGGTTTCCCATATATGCGCTGTATGCGTCATAAAAAGGGTAAAGACAAAGCAAAGCGTCCCCACATATACCATTAAGGCGACGATCTTAGGCACAAAACGAGCCGCAACATCATTTTTTAAAGGAAGATCCTGTCGTTTATTCATAAGCAACTTTCCTCATTGGCAATTTAAGAAGGCTTCCCTCTTTTATGGTAAGTTGAGAATAGGGAAATTTTTCAAGAATCCGTTGATTATGCGTTGCAATAATGACAGCTGTTCCCATTTTGTTCAATTCTTCAAATAAATAAAGAAGTTTCATGGCCATGTCATCATCAACGTTACCTGTCGGTTCATCGGCCAAAAGAAGCTGAGGGCGTGTAATAATAGCTCGAGCTATAGATACGCGTTGTTTTTGTCCTCCTGAAAGAGAGGGAGGGTACGCTTTAAGACAATCCCCGAGACCTATCCAATCAAGAAGTTCTTGAACATGCTTTTGACCACGTTTTGACTCAATTCCGCGCACTCTTAAAGGAAGAGAAACGTTATCAATAACTCTTAAATGATCTAAAAGCTTAAACTCTTGAAAAACAACACCTATCTTCTGCCGAAGAAGAGGGAGAAGGGAAGACGTCACCTTCAAAGTATCTTCACCAAAAAGTTGAATATTACCCCAAGTCGGTTTTAACCCTAAATACAACATCCGAAGCAAAGAAGACTTTCCAGAACCGCTTGGACCCGTAAGAAAATGAAAAGAACCTTTTTCAATATCAACGGTTATACCCTTAAAAATTTCTGGACCAGTTTCATACTTATGGCCTACACCCACTAATCGTGCGATCATGTCTGACACAGTCATTTATCCCTTTTATAGATACAAGAAATATAAAATGGCACAAAAGAAAAACATCGTCTAGCTTGCGCCTTTCTTACAAAGAGCATATAACCAATACAGAATATATGTAAGAGGGATTCCTTTATGATTGTTACTTGTCCCAATTGCTCCAAACGATATATGCTTGATGATAATCTGCTTTCAAGAGACGGCCGACAAGTAAGATGTATAGCTTGTCACCATGTATGGCATCAAGCTCCCAATACCTCTCATCTTGTGAACAGCCCTTCCCCTAAAGGAGTAATAGAAGTTCCTCCTCAAGCCGCCCTTTCTTATGACAAGAAAAGTTCATGGCTGGGGTGGGTTTTTGGCTTTTCTCTTGTACTTTCTCTTTTCTGTGCTCTTATCTTTGGACGAGATTTTGTTATCAAGCTATGGCCACAAACTGAAAAATTATATGCTCTCGTCGGCTTACATATTTATCCTCCAGGAGCAGGGCTTTCTATTGTCAATACTACTTTTCAATCCTATCAGGAAGGTCCCGCTGAAATGTTTAAGATTACGAGCGATGTTATCAATACATCAGATCGAATAAGATCTATTCCTTCTCTTAAAATTAAAGTATTAGGAGAGTCTGTTCCTTTAAATTATTTACAAGATAAGGAAAAAACGGCCTATATTTTGGATCAATGGGAGCATCGCCTTTCTGAAAACTCCTTATTACCAGGTGAACAAATTCATTTTGAAACCGA
>JAIEOZ010000285.1 GCA_019750035.1 Alphaproteobacteria bacterium
TTAATCATTACCCAAAATGCGTGGCTATTCCTTGGGGTGAAATATGGGGGTGCCTGCTATCTCCTTTATATTGGCTATAAAGGCCTTAAAGCTAAGAAAACAGCTTTAACTTTAGAAACCTTACATCACACCCGTGATATTTCAGCCCTCTCCGCCCTTCGTTCTGGCTTTTTAACCAATGCCCTCAATCCAAAATCTATTTTATTTTTTATGAGCTTATTTTCAGTTTTTCTTTCTCAAAAAACGCCTTTAAGCATAATGATCCTCTATTTATGTATTGTTTTTATTGAAACTTTGGGGTGGTTTAGCTTTGTCGCATTCTTCTTATCTGGAAAACGAACCCGGGAAAAATTTAACTCTATTGGCCATTGGGTTGAGCGCATCACAGGAGGAGCTCTCATTTCGCTAGGAGCTAAGCTATTTTTTACAGCCTAGCTGAGACCATGGGGGAATCATTTCCCTCCCTAGGCTTTGCAGACATTTCTGTCAAAAAATAAAAAAGTTGCCCCATGGAAAAGATAAAGGTATGCTAAAAAATATAAAGTTGCCTCTTGGTGCAAAGATCGGTTTATGGGCCATAATGAAAAAATAGCTAGAGCCCTGAGTTTTTTTCTATCACCAAGAAGAATTTGAGTCATAACGCAAGATGGAACCAATGATAGATTCGATTTGGAAAACAATGGCTACGCTGAAAAATTTAAAGAGTATGATTTATGATGACGTATGATCGACATCTCTTATCTCTATTTGGCCAGTTTTCTTCTGTTTACTTATTCTTTACACGAGATTAAGGGAGAGTTAATCGAAACATCCAAGGTTTCCAATTGCTAAAAAATCCTCATCAGAGGATTAAGAATGGAGTTGGACCTATGGTTAAACGCATGTTAATTGATGCTTCCCATCCTGAAGAATCAAGGGTGGTGATTTCAAATGACGATCGTCTCGAAGAATTCGATTTTGAGACAACAACGAAAAAACAATTTAAGGGCAATATTTACCTTGCAAAGGTAATTCGTATTGAACCCTCTTTACAAGCTGCCTTCGTGGAGTTTGGAGGCAATAAGCACGGTTTTTTAGCTTTTAATGAGATTCATCCCGATTATTATCGTATTCCGGTGGAAGATCGTGAAGCTTTAATGGCTCGGAGAGAAGAAGAAACCATTTCCTCTGCTGAGGAAACAACTGAAGACCTCCATTCCAATAACGATGTAGAAATTTTAGGGGGCGAAGACGTTGAAGAAATCCATGATTCTTCTCCTCGCCTGCGATCCTTACGCCAATATAAGATTCAGGAAGTGATCAAGCGACGTCAAATTATGCTTGTTCAGGTCGCTAAAGAAGAACGTGGCGGAAAGGGAGCTGCGCTTACAACCTATCTTTCTCTTGCAGGACGATACTGCGTCTTAATGCCCAATGCAGCAAAGGGTGGAGGAATTTCTCGAAAGATTACAAATGTCGCGGACCGTAAACGTCTACGCGAGATTATTGAATCGATTAATTTGCCCGAAAGCATGTCTCTGATTATTCGTACCGCCGGAATGGCACGAAGTAAAATTGAAGTTAGAAGAGACTGTGACTATTTAATGAAACTTTGGAATGATATTCGTGAAAAGACACTTCATTCCATTGCACCCGCTCTTATTTATGAAGAAAGTGACCTTATTAAACGAGCAATTCGGGATTATTACACGCGGGATATTGAAGAAATTTGGGTTGAAGGAGAGCAAGGCTATAAAGAAGCGAAAGAGTTCATTCGTAAGCTTATGCCGAGCCATGCCAAAAAAATAAAACAATATCAAGATGAAAAGAGTCCTCTCTTTTATTGCTATGGTGTTGAGTCACAAATTGATGCCATGCATAATCCTATTGTTCAACTGAAGTCTGGCGGATACATTGTTTTTGGAACCACAGAAGCTCTTGTTGCTATAGATGTAAACTCTGGTAAAGCCACGCGTGAACGTCATATTGAAGAAACAGCTTTTAAAACTAATTTAGAAGCTGCTGAAGAAATTGCCCGTCAACTCCGCCTTCGTGACCTTGCAGGACTTGTTGTCATTGACTTTATTGATATGGATGAAAACCGAAATGTGGAGGCCGTTGAGCGACGCTTGAAAGATGCGATGCGGCATGATAGGGCCCGCGTTCAAGTCGGTCGCATTAGTCCTTTTGGTCTTTTAGAGCTTTCTCGGCAACGTTTACGACCTAATATCATTGAATCGACGAGCATACCCTGCCAGGCTTGTCGTGGTACGGGAATGATTAGATCAGTAGAATCTGCGTCTCTTCACGTTCTACGAGGTATTGAGGAAGAATCTATCCAGCAGAAAGTCAGTGAAATGGTTGTTCATGCTCCAACATCAATTGCTCTTTATATCTTGAATCAAAAGAGAAGAGTTATTCAAGATATTGAAACAAGATGGAAAATTTCCATACGCTTTTCTCGCGATGATACCCTTATTCCGCCTGATTATCGGATTGAACGTTTGCGTTTGCAACGCGAACCTTCTCTTCAAGTTGTTCCCAACAGGAAAAATAAGGATGAAGAAATGGCAGTCAGTCTCCCTTCTCAACCTTTAGCAAGAAAAAATTTGCAACAAACAGCCCCAAAAGGTCACACGGTAGAACAGCGTCGCGATCGACAACCCTATGGACGTGGCCATGAGAGTCAAGAAAGATCTTCTGTATCCTCTATGAAAGAAAACGCAGAAATCTCTATTGTAGAAAGTTCACTTACAGAAATTTCTTTAGATCCTCTCTCCCCTAAGGAAGAAGGGATCTCTGAAAATAAACCTCGTAGACGGTATCGTAAGTTTGAGCGTAGACAACGTCGCAAAAGAGAACCTTCCCAACTTGGTGAAGCTTCCTCCTCGCCGACACCTTCAGAAGCCATTCCTTTGCTTGAGCAAAAAGAGTCTATTATATCTTCTCCACCCATCGAAAGACCACCTGAATCCGTTGCAAAAATCAAGAAAAACAAAGATGAAGAAACGCCTACAGCGGCTCCTCCTCAGCGTAAAAAAACTTCTACTCGTAAAGGCTGGTGGCAACGATTGTTGGAATAGTTGGGCTCCTAGAGCTTGCAACATGCATAAAAGAAGCCCTCGCGTGAGGGACTTTCTTTTCGAGAATGGATATGTGTCCGCAATTTTTTCCGCCATCCTCTTGACTCTCGCGCTATTAGAGAACTCAGGTTTTTTAATGAAAATTATCCAACAGCATAAATTAATTTTACAAAAATAAGTCAAAATACTCATTTATTGAATATAGTTTTTCTAACTTATTTAAAAAAAGTTATTTTTACTAACGAATTTTATTTTTTATTCTTGCATTCACAGTTATTTTGCGGTATATTAATAATAAGGACGGAGATTTGATGATTCAGGCGCTTTTATCACCTTTCATTGTCTCCGTCCTTTATTATGAGAAGATTTGGTAATGTTTATTCATAAAGTTATGAGTTATTATTATGTTAGATCTACTCTCCTCAGCGTAGATCAGAAGCTTGTTCCCTATACAGAACAAAAGTCAACGTTTGTCCTAGAACAGCCTTATAATTTACATCACATTCATACTGACTTTAAACCTCGGGAACTTGAGTGGCCACAAGCTTCCAGTTCGGACCAGAACTCGCAAGAGGTCGAGAGAAAGTCCAAATATCCGTAACTTCTGAATAACGATCGGGATCGCCTTCAAGAACTTTCCCTTTTGCATTCCGTGTGACAAGGCATTGCTCTGATACAAATCTCACCGTAATATACGACACTCCTTTTTCTTCTCGTTTATCAAGTATCTCTGAGGTGACAATTCGCGCTATATCTACCTCAAGGACCTTTTTTGCTTTTTTTCTTTTATTAATTGCATCTTCAAATGTCTCAAGTAAGGGTCCCTCCAAAAGCTTCTGAAGTGTTGAGAAGTCTCCCATAGCATAAGAGTCAACGATCTCATGAAAGGCCAAAACAGCCCCTTGCAAGAAACGATCATCTTCCATAGGCTTTTGACTCGCCTCCTCTCGAGGAGGACTACTCTCAGCGACTGAAGCCGTTGCTTTCGCTCTAACAGACACGACAACATCATCTTCCTGGGAGCGCCTCTTACGGAGGGGTTTATCCTTATCATAAGTGCCTAGTACAAGCCACAACCTATACCCCAAGAAAGCCGCGAGGACTGCGAGGAGTATAACATCTAAAAAAGCCATGATTTAATCCTTTCGTAAATTCTTTTATACAAGAATTAAATGGATTTGTCATCTTGGGCTTGCATACTTTGAAAAAAATGTTATTATATAAAAAATAATAAGGCTGTTTAATAAGAGTGGGCCCACACCCACTTTTTTTTATACTTACTATTGAAAGAATAATGAGCTTAGATCAACATATTAATGATATTATTGTTCCAACTCTCTTCGATAAGGGATTTAGGGTTGTGCGTGTGCAACTTCAAGGTTCCAAACGGAAAAAATTACAGATTATGATTGAACGTATTGATAGCAATAATATTACCGTAGATGATTGTGCTCTTGTCAGCCGTACAGTTTCTATTTTGCTAGATGTAGATGATCCTATCCACGAATCCTACACCTTAGAAGTAACTTCTACTGGTTTGGATAGACCCCTCACTCAAGTGAGTGATTTTCAACGGTTTGCTGGTGCAATGATTAAAATTGAGCTTACAACACCCTATAAAGGAAGCCGCAGATTCCAAGGACTTCTCATGGGGATTGAAGGGGATCTCGTAAAAATTGAGCTCGATCCCCAAAAGGAAGTTGCAGAGTTTACCTTTTCTGACATACAAAAGGCTAAGCTCATTCCTGATTATGAAATATCAAGGCCAAGTTGAGGAAACGATGACAGAAACACTAACAGGCCCAGGCAGTCGCGAACTTTTACTGGTTGCTGAAACAGTAGCTCGTGAAAAAGCTATTGAAAAAGATCAAGTTCTAGAAGCGATGGAACAAGCCATTCAAAAGGCCGGTCGCTCTAAATACGGGTATGAACATGACATTCGAGCAAAAATAGATCGTAAAACAGGCGAAATTATCCTCGTTCGTTGTCGAGAAGTTGTGGAAGAAGTTGAAAATTCTTTTACCCAACTCACTCTTGTCGAAGCTCAAGCTATTGATCCGAATCTAAGTGTGGGCGAATTCTTAACAGAAGCTCTCCCTCCTATTGATTTTGGGCGCGTTGCAGCACAAACGGCAAAGCAAGTCATCTTCCAAAAAGTACGGGATGCTGAACGCCTTCGCCAATATCAAGAATATAAAGATCGTGTTGGAGATATCGTAAGTGGCATTGTTAAACGCATAGAATTTAGCAATGTTTTCATAGAACTAGGAAGAGCAGAAGCTCTTTTGCGCCGAGATGAAACAATTCCTCGGGAAAATTTCCGCGTTGGCGATCGCGTCCGCGCTTACATATTTGACGTCAAAGAAGAACCTCGCGGTGCTCAAATTTTTGTTTCCCGGAGTCGTCCCGAATTTATGGCAAAACTTTTTATGCAAGAAGTTCCCGAAATTTATGATGGACTTATTGAAATTAAATCTGTCGCTCGAGACCCTGGAAGTCGAGCAAAAATCGCTGTGACCACGTCAGACCCTTCTATTGATCCTGTAGGATCTTGTGTTGGTATGCGAGGAAGTCGTGTTCAAGCTGTCGTTTCCGAACTACAAGGAGAAAAAATTGACATTATTCCCTGGTCAGCAAGTCCAGCTACATTTGTTGTCAATGCGTTAGCTCCTGCTGAAGCTGTAAAAGTTGTCCTCGATGAAGACAATCAGCGTATTGATGTGGTCGTCCCCGACGATCAACTCAGCCTTGCGATTGGGCGACGTGGACAAAATGTCCGCTTAGCTTCCCTTCTCACAGGCTGGAAAATTGACATTTTAACTGAAGCTCAAGAGTCAGAACGTCGCACTGAAGACGTCAAGATTCGCTCTAAGCTTTTTGTTGAAGCACTTGATGTAGATGAAATGATTGCCCATCTCCTCATCGGAGAGGGCTTTAACAAAATTGAAGAAGTCGCTTATATCGACATAGCAGAGCTTGCTTCTATTGAAGGATTTGACCAAGATTTGGCTGAAGAACTGCAAACACGTGCCAAAATCTATCTCAACGTTCAAGAACGCCATTTGACAAAACGCATAAAGGAGCTCAAAGTAGCCAAAGATTTAAGTTCTCTAGAAGGCCTTGATCTTGATATTCTTGTTATTCTTGCTGAAAAGGGAATTAAGAAGCTTGATGATTTGGGAGATTTAGCCGCAGATGAGCTTCTTGAACTATTACCACAAGGGCGTCTTACTGAAGAAAAAGCGCAAGAAATTATTATGGCCGCTAGGGCCCATTGGTTTGACGCTGATGACAAATCAAGTGAAAGTTAGTTGTGATGACGGATACGGACGAAAAACCAAGCAATAAGAAGTCATTGACGCTTTCTCCAAAAACACTCACCCTGAAAAAAGGC
>JAIEOZ010000035.1 GCA_019750035.1 Alphaproteobacteria bacterium
TCTTCAAAAGCCGAAAGTTTAACAGCTTGAGAAAGACCATAAGAGACAGCCAGCATTTGAAGGGCATGAGATCGTGTTTTTGCAAGGGTAATTTTATCTTGAAAAAATCGTGGCTTACTGGCGAAAGAATACTCAAATTCTTCAAAAACAGGATCAATTAAATCCTGAGCAAATTTTTGTAAAAGTTCTAAAAATTGAATTTCTTTTTCGATTGTAACGTTCCAGAAAACGACACAGCCATAAGAAAAAATAAAAATGTTTCCTTCCTTATAGGCAGCATGAAGGGCATCTGTGTAAAAATTTATAAATTCTACGTCATCCAAAACCATAGCAAGCCCATGGAGATCGTAGGTTTCAGAAGTGCTTGTCGCAAAGCAACGCATGAGGATCACTCGTTATTTTATCTAAAAGTACATTAAATTTATCACAAAATCCAGTCTTTCTGAGATCAGACTCTCTCTTTTAAGATCGTGAGAAAGGAATTCGAGTCACCCATAAAATGCCAGGGAGAGAAGAAAAGACGAGGAGAATGAGAAAGGGAGTCCAACCCCAAGAATCAATAATAACTCCCATAAGAGAAGGGGCAAAAGTTTGGCTAAGTCCCGCAAAGGAAGTGAGAAGAGCGAGCTGAGTTGCCGCAAATCGAAGTGAGCAGCAAGTTAATTGGTAAGAAAAAAAAGCGGTGAGTGAGAGTCCGCTAAAAAAATGTTCAATTCCAATGGTGACGTAAAGAAAAGGGAGGTTAGGACCAAGGCCTTCCTGTATGAGAAAAAGAAGGCAGGAAAGTCCATGAGCGAGTGCCCCCCAAAAAAGGGTTTTTTTGTATCCATAGAGACGAATGGCATATCCGCCGATAAAGCTTCCTAGAACTGCGGCACAGAGGCCAAAAGTTTTTGCCACAGAGCCAATTTCAATATATGAAAATCCGAGATCTAATAAAAACAAAGTCTGCATCATCCCAAAAAGACTTTCAGGGAGTCGATAAATTAACATAAAAATCAGAATCGCTTGCCATCCTTTTTGAGATATAAAGTCCTTAAAAGGTCCAATAAGAGCGTAGCGAATCCATTCTCCTTGCTTAGCAAAGGAGGGAGTAGGTTGAAAATCCTGTTGGTCTGACTCTTGCATCAGTACAACAGCAATAAGGCCACTGAACATGAGGAAAGAAAGGAGGATATAGACGGCTTGCCAAGATAAAAATGAGGCTAAATAGAGAGTTCCAGCTCCTCCCGTGAGGATGGCCATACGGTAAGAAAATACAGACATCCCTTCGCCGATTCCCCAATTTCGTGACCTCAAAGATTCCATTTGATAGGCAAGCAAAAGAACATGCTGGCTTGCCGCTGAAATCGTCACTAAAAAACCACAGGCAACAAAGGCTTTTAGATTGAGAAGGGGGTCGAGGTTGGCCATCATTAAAAGTCCTGCGATAGCTGTTATTTGTGTGAAACACAGCCAACTGCGTCGCTGACCCAAAGCTTTTTGCAAAAAGGGGAGGGGAACATGATCTAAAAGGGGAGCCCACAAGAATTTTAGAGTATAAGGAAGGTGCAAAAGACCAAAAAGTCCAATAGAGGTATAATTAAGGCCATAGGTTTCAAGCCATATACCTAGCGTTTTAGATGTTAACAAAAGGGGTAATCCGTTAGCATAGGCAATACATCCAATAGCGAGCACTTTTGGATCAGCGTATTGACGGAAAATATCTCCGATACGGCTCAATCTTTGGGTTTTCTGAAGAGAACCAGCTTTGCTTGCAATCGTTGAAAAATTCACAATGAGTAAACTCCAAACTTATTATCAAAATTTATAAACTTTAGAAGGTTCTTGGGTCAAGGGTATTAATAATATGACAATCTAAAAGTTGTAAAAATTAAATAATATTTTTTGAATTATTGTTAAATTTTTTTTCGTTGAATATAATAGGATTTTGTAGGCCATTTTTTTGAATAATTTATGGGCAAATTTCTTGGATATCTTACACTACGCAGGAATGATACCAATTCCGTCATTTAAGTTTATAATTCTGGATTGCTTTGTCCCTCCGCGCAATGACGAAGCTACTGTTTTTCAACATAAAAACTTGTCATTGCGAACGAAGCGAAGCAATCCAGAATTATACTTGTTCTTAATTATTTTTTGTAAATGGCATAAGGGCTTCCTTTAGACCCGCATGGGCATCAAAACGTAAAGAGCGGAATCATCTAGGCCGTCTTTAGCGATAATGGCCTGGGTTTCATCACCAATCAAAAATTGCAAGGTTTGACTTGAAATTTGTTGGGTAACATCCAAGATAAAACGGGCGTTAAAGCCAAAATCAACAGGTTCACCTCTGAACTTGATCTCCAACTCTTCAATAGCGCTTCCTGTTTCACTACTATGAGCAGAAATGGTCATGACGTCCGCCTCAACGTGCATTTTGACAGGACGTAGTTTGTCAGTGGACATAATAGAGATGCGATCCACAGCATCGGCAAAGGCTTTTGAGTCTATTTCTAAGACCTTGTCATTACCAAAGGGAATAACTTTTTCGTAGTCAGGAAATTTTCCTTCAATTAAACGTGAAATAAGAACAGAAGAAGAGATCATAAAACACACTTGATTTTCAGAAAGTGAGATTGTGACATCTTCAGCTATCCCGTCAATCAGCTTCCGAATTTCGAGAATTGTTTTACGAGAAATGATCACTTGAGGCATGTTGGAAGCTTCTGCAGGGAGCTCAATTTGCGCTTGAGCAAGTCGCAAACCATCTGTTGCCACCGCTCTAAAATGTCCATCAGCAGTCCCATGAAAACAAATGCCATTCAGATAATAACGCGTTTCTTCTGTGGACATAGAAAAACGTGTTTTATCAATAAGTTGAGAAAACTCTGCCGCATGAACTTTAAAAGTACAGGGCAAATTTTCAGTGGTCATCAAAGGAAAATCAACAGCGGGTAAACAGGCGAGGTTATAGTTTGAAGGGCCAGAGTGTAAATTAAGAAATGATCCGTCTTCATTTGATTTTAATTCGATTTCAGCTCCATCAGGAAGTTTTCGGACAATATCAAAGAACAGATGTGCTGAAACAGTGGCGCGACCTTGAGCTTTCGTATGAGCAGGAAGTGTTTCAATAAAAGCAATCTCAAGATCTGTTGCGGTTACTTTTAAATTGCTTTCCTGAGCTTCAAGAAGCACATGGGCTAAAATCGGGACTGTATTGCGTCTTTCAACGACACCTTGACAATGAGCTAAGGCTTTTAAAAGGGCACTTTTTTCAACAAGAACATGAAAGGATTCGTGGGTCATATTGGGGGTAGATTCAGCTGTCATCATTTAATTCTCCAGCGCTCGACGTAGCAGTTCAATGTCTTCACACATACTTTTTTCCTCCCGTAGAAGGGCTTCAATTTTTTTTACAGCATGCAAAACAGTCGTATGATCTCGCCCACCGAATTTTCTCCCAATTTCCGGCAAAGAGCGAGACGTTAGTTGTTTTGCAAGATACATTGCAACTTGACGAGGACGCGCCACTGTGCGAGCTCGCCGAGGAGAATGCATATCGGAAATACGAATGCTATAATACTCAGCCACTTTTTTTTGAATTTCATCAATCGTGACACGACGATCGTTAGCCCGCAATAAATCTCTTAAAACCTCATGAATCGTATCTAAGGTAATATCGCGTCCGACAAGCGTTGAGTGGGCAATAACCCGGGTTAAGGCTCCTTCGAGTTCACGGACGTTGGAAGAAATTTTATGAGCTAAAAATTCAAGGATCTTTAAAGGAACTTCTGTCCCCATTTGGTCAGCCTTTGCTTGGAGTATTCCAAGGCGAAGTTCGTATGTTGTCGGATGGATGTCAGCCACCAACCCCCATCCTAACCGTGATTTAAGGCGTTCTTCCATCCCTTCTAAATCTGAGGGTGATTTATCGGCTGAGATAATAATTTGGCGGTTTTGATCCACAAGCGCGTTAAAAGTATGAAAAAATTCTTCTTGAGTGGAGTCTTTTCCACTAATAAATTGGACATCATCGATCATCAGAACATCAACCGAGCGAAATTGGTCTTTAAAGGAAACTGTGTCTTTAAAGCGTAGAGCACGGACAAATTGATACATAAATTTTTCGGCTGATAAATAGATAACTTTTCTTTTGGGGTGACTCTTTTTAATATGCCAGGCAATTGCATGCATTAAATGGGTCTTTCCAAGGCCCACTCCTCCATATAAAAATAAAGGGTTAAATGAAACCGTTTGGGATTCAGCAACTTTTCGGGCTGCAGCATGAGCCAGTTCATTAGGTTTGCCAACAATAAAATTTTCAAAAGTAAAGCGAAGGTCAAGATTTGAGCCAATGTCTTGTGTGGTTAATAAAGGTTCGGGTGAGTTTGTTCTTTCTTCTTCAGGGAGTTCGACAATAACTTCTAGCTGACAAATGGCAGCGTTGACATTTTGAAAGATGGTTTTGACGCGCTCAATATAATTATTTTTAACCCAATCCCGCATAAAAACGTTAGGAGCTGCAAGACGTAGATGCCCTGCTTGATAATCGACAATTGATAAAGGCTTGAGCCAACTGGTATAGGTGACTTCTCCATATTCATCGAGAAGTTGACTTTGAATCCGCCGCCATTGTTCCTCAAAGTCAGTATTGGCTGCTGAGTGTTTCATTCGTCAATCCATAGCCTGAGTTATGATCAAAAAAACTCGAGAGGGGGAGCTTACCCATGGGAAGGTAAGCTTGTCAAAATAAAGGTTAATCCTTACGAAAGCTTCGCAATACGTGCATTAAGCCTGGACATTTTACGAGCTGCTGTATTGCGATGCAAGACACCTTTGGTGATGCCGCGCATAATTTCAGGTTGGGCTAATCCAAAGGCAGCGTGTGCTGCCGTCTTATCACCTGAATCTACAGCTATTTCTACTTTTTTTATGAAGGTTCTAATACGAGAAATGCGGGAATGATTGAGAAGAGTTTGCCTTGCATCCCTTCGAATTCTCTTCAACGCTGACTTATGTTGTGCCATACTCATCCTTATTTATATTTATCCACAGACTAGAAGAGGAGTTATAGCTTACTCTCTGCATACCGTCAACAGGTGGCTTTTCTTATTTAAATAAGGAGGAAAAATGATAAAAAAGCTGGGTATTTTCATGATGTTTGGGCTTATATTTGGAAGCTTTGTAAAGAGTTTACCTAACCCAACGCAAGATTCTCGGGTTGGGAAAGTTTATGATCATCTTGAAGGGCAATTGATTTGGATTAACAATGGTTCTTGGACGACGTGTGCGAAAGCGCTTCTCGAAGCCTTTTCTCATGCAGGGGAGGAAGGGTTAAGGTCTGAAGACTATGCTCCCTTCGTTGAGGTGCTTAATAAGGTAAACCTTGCATCACCAGAAAGCCAGAAGAAAGCGGATGAACTTCTGACCCTTGCCGCGCTGGATTATATTTCAGACATGAAGGGAGCGCGTCTTAAGCCTTCTTCCATAGGTAAGGATATTCACATCAATGCAAATGCTATCAATGAAGTTGAGCTTTTGAAAAGCTATGTGTCTCTCCCTGATCAATGTGGTTGGATTTATGGTCTTGCTCCTTCTCTTCCTGAATATCAGCACCTCAAGCAGCTTCTTGCTCTTTATCGTCAAAAGGAAGCTCAAGGAGGATGGCCTCAACTTCCGAAGGGAACAAAACTAGAAAAAGGGGATAAAGGACCGTTAGTGGATACATTAAGAGTCCAATTAATGACGCAAGATGCCTTGTCTGCTGAGGGACAGGGGAGTGATGTTTTTGATGAAGGCTTAGAAACGGCTGTTAAAAACTATCAAGAACTTCATGGCCTTGATCCTGATGGTAAGGTAGGAGGCGCGACGCTCGCTGCTCTAAATATTCCTGTTGAGCATCGAATACAGTCTATTATTGTGAGTTTAGAGAGGCAACGGTGGCTTCCTGATCCGCTTCCGTCTCGCTATCTTGAAATCAACATTCCTGGATTTTATTTAAGGGCTGTTGAAGGAGGAACAACGGCCTTTTATATGCCCATTATTACGGGTAAGCAATATCGCAAAACACCTGTTTTTAATGCGTTTATGACAGAAATTATTTTTAACCCTTCCTGGCATGTTCCTGCGAGCATTGTGAACGAGATTTTGCCTAAGATTGAAAGTAACCCAGAAGCTTATGCTCGGAAAGGATATCATATCACTGAGGGCGGGGAAGGATCTGGAGGTGTTAGAATTGTGCAAAGCCCTGGCAGTGCAAATGCCTTAGGCAAAATTCGCTTTACCATTGATAGCCCCTATTCAATTTATTTGCATGGCACGCCTAATCCAAAGCTATTTCACAAAGCAAATAGATCGTTGAGTCATGGATGCATTCGGGTGGAAAACCCTCCCAAGTTAGCGGAATTTGTTTTTCACAGGCCAGAGAAATGGTCGCTTCGCCATATTCAAGACGAGGCTTCAGGAACTGTCACAAAGCACGTTAAGCTTGAACATCCGCTGTCGGTTTTCGTGACATACTCTACGGTTTTTGAGGATGAAAATCATAAAATGCACTTTGTGGATGATGAATATGGGCAGGATAAAGAAATTTGGCAAGCTTTGGAAAAAGACAAAAGAAATACTG
>JAIEOZ010000227.1 GCA_019750035.1 Alphaproteobacteria bacterium
TCAGCGTGCTGTTCAACTGGTTCTTCCTCATTCCTCACAACGTAAAGATCGGCAGCGGATACAAGTTTAACCTCTTGTGTTTTTTCAACAGCTTCATTCTGCTGTTGCGTAACGGCTTCAACTTCAGCTTGCGACAGTATTATATTTTCCGCCGCACTTTCATTCTGAACAACTTGTTCTTGAAACTCTCCAGAATATGACTCAAGAAGATTCTCTTCTTCTGCTATAGGAGAATCCACTCCTAGCAGAGATTCCGTCGTCAATTCACTCGGTCGAGCTTCCTGACGAATGTCTTCTTCATTGTTTTCCGTTACGAGATGAAGCGTAGCGGCTTGTTCAGTCGATTGACGTTGAAGAGCAGAAGGTTCTTCCTCAAGCGCTTCTGCATTTTGCTGAGTCTCACCGTTGCTTTCTACTTGTGATTCAACCCATTTTACGGCCTCATCAAATAGCTGAATAACTGGATTAACATGAAGATCTTGAGCAGGAGTCGCCTCTTCCTCAACAACAGCCAAGGACAGGCCTGCCTGTGGGCTTGTTGGTCCTACTAAATCTTCAGTTAACGTCTCTTGCAGTACCCTAGATGATTCGAGCAGAGATCCCCCTTGGATACTCTCTGCATTTACTTCAGCTTGTTGTGTCGTAGCAAAACCAGCTGGCAGTAAATCTTCTGCCTGAACTCCCATCACCGCAGCTACACTAGGCAACAGATGAAGATTCGCCGCGTCATTTATAGATGACTGAAGGTTTTCAGTGTCAAGTTTGTTCGTTTCAACTTTTATTCC
Source organism: Alphaproteobacteria bacterium (assembly GCA_019750035.1). Taxonomy (GTDB): domain Bacteria; phylum Pseudomonadota; class Alphaproteobacteria; order UBA9655; family UBA9655; genus UBA9655. Next base: position 786 of record JAIEOZ010000227.1, read on the forward strand.
CCGGTTAATAGCTTGTGGAGGCATCCCTTCACCTATAGCGGACACAGGATGCAAACTGAAGCCAGACGTTAAAGTCGACTCAGCCTTTCTTAAAGATTGGTTATCCTCAGCAGATCCCTTAGACAAATCGGGTTGAGCGTGATGAGAAGCCAATGCGGGCTTTTCATTTTTCACGAGACTCACTTCCTCGAGAAATTCTTTCACTGGACGTTGAGCCACTAAAGTTTGCGAAGGCTGAATAGGCTTTCCACCTTGCTGAACAGGCGTTAGCTGAGGATCTAAAGCTTGTTGAGCCAGATGCGTAATCAATCTTTTTTTAAGCGCTAAGACCCGCTTTTTGCTAGCCATTCTCTCAAGAGAATTAACCCGTTTTCTAGAGACAAAAGAAGAAACTCTTTTTTTATTTTTTCTTAATTTTAGTCTTTCTAGTCTTTCTTGTCTCTTTAATTTTCTCATTGCAATTTTATGATCTTTTTTCGCTCTTAGGGTCTCATTTCTTTTTTTCTTTCGCAACATTCTTGCAATTCTCTTAGTACTTTTTGCTTCCGCTCTTGCTCTTTTTCTCTTGAGGATTGCCAATCTTATTGAATTTCTTTTTTGCTTTTTTAATTCTTCACGCATACTTTTCTTTTGCATCCGCAAATTTCTTTGCATTTCCTTATTTGTTGGGAAGACAAGAACCCTATGATAAACGCTGCCGATATGGGTAATTTCGTTTTTTAATTGTTCCGAAAATGGAGCCTTCTCCCGCATTCTTGGAAGCTTAGCCGAAGGATTTTTCCAAGGTGAAACTTTACCACTTATCCTTTTTGTTGGCGCCGGTTGACGCCGAATACTAGAGAGATGTTCATCTTCAAATGAATTATTTTTACTCACAAGAGCATACGCTGATTGCGAATCGCCCAAAATACTTGTAACCCCTAATGCAAATGCAAATTTCTTGATCATATAAGCCTCCCTTAATATTTAGTGTTTTTTATAGTTTTATATCGAAATAATACGACACAAATATTAACAAACAAATAATAAAGAAATTTACTTTTAGTATAGGGGAATTAAAAGGAGAATAAATTGATGTTTTTATTTAATTTATAATAAACAATATTTTTTAATACTCAAATTTATTATTTAATAAAACAATGGTCTTTCATTTATAAAAGAGATCGCTTTAACTACGTTAGACATTTCCATACGCGTTGGGCGAGCGTCTGATACCACTTCCCCTCCAAAATCATCTGATTTGTAAAAGAAAGAGGAATTCCTCTCTCGGACGCTTCTCGAATAGCCATATGAAGAGGGATTTCGATCAAGAGAGGAATTCCCAGAGCTTCGGCTTCTTTATGGACACCCCCATGATCAAATATCTCCGACCTCTCTTGACAATGAGGGCAAAGAAAATAACTCATATTTTCTACAAATCCTAAGATGGGAACATTAACCTTTAAAAACATTTCAAGCCCCTTACGCGCATCAATCAGAGCTAAATCTTGAGGAGTTGAAACAATAATGGCTCCAGATAGTAATACGGTTTGAGCAAGGGTCAAATGAACATCTCCCGTCCCAGGAGGCAAATCAATGACAAGTATATCAAGGTCCCCCCATCTTACTTGACGAAGCATCTGGTAAAACGCTTTCTGCACCATTGGGCCACGCCAAATTGTTGGCATCTTTTCAGAAATCATAAACCCCATGGACATGCACTTCAGGCCATGCGCCATAATAGGATCCATCATCTTTCCATCATCAGACGTTGGTTTTTGATTCACTCCTAAAAGACGTGGCAAAGAAGGCCCATAAATATCTCCATCTAAAATTCCAACTTTTAAATCCATCATCTGAAGAGCGGCAGCTAAATTAACCGCTGTGGTTGATTTCCCAACGCCTCCTTTTCCTGAACCCACCACCACAATATGTTTCACACCCGGAATACCTGTTCGCGAAGGGTTGTCTGCCTTAGGCTTCCGCTGAGCCGTAAGAGCAATGTGAACGCTCGTTACGCTTGGGATCTTTTCTAAAAGAGCCGTCACTTTTTCCTTAAGCTTTAGCCCTTCATTCATATACTCTGTGTTAACTTCTATCACACAGGAAACAATTCCTGATGGCGTGACATTTAAACCTTGAAGAATTCCTCTCGTAATAATATCTTCTCGAGATAAGGGATCAATAACAGTTTTAAGGACGCCTGTAATCTGAAGTTCGAGAGACATAAAACCATCCTAATTGCTTAAGGGAGAGAAAACATCTATACTCCACATTTAAGAGAATGAAAAGGAGCCGCGAGGAATGAGCTTTAAAGACGACGATGGTCCATGGGGACATGGAGATAATAACCAGTGGTCCAAAAAACCAAAACGAACAGGGAACGAATCCCCTAATATTGAAGAGCTTTTTAAGAAAAGCCAAGATAAGTTCAAAAGCTTCTTTCCTAATAAAAACGGGAAAGGGAGTGGACGCACTCTCTGGTATATTGCAGGCGGCATCTTTTTCTTATGGCTTCTGACCGGCATTTACACAGTTCAACAAGACGAGCAAGCAGCCATTTTACGTTTCGGAAAATGGGTCCGTATCGCTGATCCTGGTCTAAATTATCATCTCCCTTCCCCCATTGAAACAGCTCTTGTTCGTAATGTAACGGCTATCAACGTTTTCACCAACACAAACGCTAATCAATCCTCTCCAGCTGGACTGAATGGCGAAGGGGCCCTGATGTTAACAGGAGACGAAAATATTGCAGATGTTCAATTTGCTGTTAACTGGCGAATTAAAAATTTAGGCGATTATTTGTTTAATGTTAAATCTCCGGAAACAACCATACGTGCTGCCGCAGATAGTATCGTACGAGCGGTTATTGCCCAAACGCCTATTGCCCAAATTTTGTCTGAAGGACGCAGTAAGATTAATATCCAATTGCGTGAGCTTTTGCAAAAATTAATTGACGACTATAAGCTAGGTGTTGAAATTTCCCAGGTTGAGCTTTTAAAAGTTACGCCTCCTACAGCCAAGGTAAACGATGCGTATTTAGATGTTCAGCGAGCAAAAGCTGATATGGAACGCAAGCGCAATGAAGCCGAATATTACCGAAACTCTATTGTTCCTGTCTCACGCGGCCAAGCTAAAAAAATTATCCAAGATGCGGAAGCTTATAAGGCTAAGGTCACGGCAGACATCGATGGAGAAACAACCCGTTTCCTCCTCGTACTTGATCAATATTTGAAAGCACCTGAAGTGACAAGAAACCGACTTTACTTAGATACAATGCAAACTATTCTTGAATCAACTCAGAAGCTTATTATGGATGGAGAAAAGAGCCAAGGGGTTCTTCCTTATCTCCCCCTTCCCGAACTCAAGCAAAAGAAAGAAAAGACTGAGGAGGTCTCTCAATGAACTCTAAATCACTTATCGTCTTTACCATTCCCATCCTTGTCGTTTTTGGCATTCTCATGGGATCTCTTTTTGTTGTCCAACAAACCCAACAAACTCTTATCCTTGAGTTTGGAAAATTAATAAGGGTCATTAAAGAACCTGGTCTTTATATAAAAATTCCCTTTTTACAAAATATTCAAAATTATGATAACCGCATCTTAGATTTTGACCTTGCTTCTATCCCTGCCACACTCGCCGATCAAAAGCGGCTACTCGTCGATACATTTGCACGCTATCGTATCATCGATCCCGCACTTTTTTATCGTACAGTCCAAAACGTAGAAGGAGCTGAACAACGGCTGCGGATTTTAAACCAGTCCATTACGCTCGGTGTTTTAGGCCAGGTCAGGTTAACGGACGTTCTTTCTCCTAAACGGTCTGAAATTTCCAAGACGATTCGAGATCAGATGGATGTCGCAGCACGAGCCTTTGGCATCCAAGTTGTGGACTTGCAGCTGCGTGGCACTGATTTACCTCCTGAAAACAGTGAAGCCATTTGCAATCGTATGATTAGTGAACGCAAACAGGAATCACAGGAATTTCGCTCACGCGGCGATGAAATGGCACAAGAAATAAAGTCTACCGCTGATAAAGAAAGGACAATTATTCTTGCAGAAGCAACGAAAGAGTCTGAAATCATCCGCGGACAAGGCGATGCTTATGTTACAGAAAAGGCAGCGTCAATTTACGGAAAAGACATTCAGTTTTATGATTTTTATCGTTCTTTAAACGCTTACAAAGCAGCCTTGAATACGGAAACAACAACCTTTATTCTGTCCCCTAAAGATGACTTTTTTAAGTATTTAAATCGGTAAGGAGAGGTAAAAAATGTTTATTAAATCGTGTTTCCGGGCAATAAGTTTAGTTGTACTTTTGTCTATCACTTTATCTCCACCAACAATTGCCAGCCCACCTGTAACAACTCTCTCTAGTTTGGCTGATCTTATTGAGCCTTTGCTACCAGCCGTCGTCAATATTTCCACAACAACGCTTATTCGTGGTCATTCAGACATGGGACAAACTCCCCTCGATAGTCCCTTTCCCAAAGGATCTCCTCTTGAGGATTTTTTTAAGGAATTTTTAGAGCGAATGCAACCAGAAGGCCCTCGAAATGCAACAGCCTTAGGATCTGGCTTTGTCATTGATCCTGAAGGATATATTGTCACAAACTATCACGTCGTTGCTGACGCTGATCAGATTACAGTTATTTTAAATGACGGGACTGAACTGAAAGCCATACTTGTTGGGCATGATAGACGCACAGATATTGCTGTCTTAAAAGTTAATGCAGATAAAAGCCTTCCCTATGTTCAATGGGGAAACTCTGAAAAACTTCGCACTGGAGATCAAATTATCGCCATTGGAAACCCCTTTGGTCTTGGAGGAACGGTAACCACCGGCATCGTTTCTCACCTGGGTCGCGATATTGGTGAGCGAAGCCGATCTGGTGATTTTATTGAAGGTTATATTCAAACAGACGCTTCTATTAACTTAGGCAACTCAGGGGGCCCTATGTTTGATATGACGGGAAAAGTTGTCGGCGTTAATACCGCTATTTTTTCACCTACCGGTGCCAGTGTGGGAATTGGCTTTGCCATTCCTTCCGAAATTGCTAAAAAAGTTGTCAGTCAAATTCGCCAATATGGACGCACTAAGCGTGGTTGGCTTGGTGTTCACATCCAGCCCGTTACTGAAGACATTGCTGAAGGCTTAGGTCTTAAAGATCTTAAAGGCGCCCTCGTTGGAAGTGTTGTTAAAGACGGCCCCGCAGCCAAAGCTAAACTTCAAACAGGTGACGTGATTTTAAAAGTTGGTGATATTGACGTTAAAGACCAACGCAGTTTGCCAAGAATTGTCGGCGATATTGCCGTTGGAACACAAGTTCCTGTCACCATCTGGAGAAAAGGTCAAATCCTTTCAATTCCTGTTCAAGTTGGTGAATATGAAGAAGCCGAGGAAGTGGGTGTGATTCCTTCCCCTGAGGGTGGAAGAGAGCTTGCTAAGGGCATAGAAATGCATGGAATGACCTTACAATCTCTTACGGATGAAGCTCGTCAGCGGTTTGGTATCTCTAAAGAGACTCAAGGTGTCCTTATTGTTGATGTGAATGCAAAAAGCTCAGCAGCTGAAAAAGGCATTCGCCCTGGTGATGTTATCATCGAAATTAGTCAAGAAGAAGTCAAAACACCACAAAACGTTGTTGATGCCTTGAAAAAAGCCGAAAAAGAAAATCGTAAATCGGCTTTACTCTTAATTAATCGTGATAATGAATCACGCTATATTTCCATTAAGCTTGCTCCTGAAGAAGTAGTGCCCTGAGTTAAGGGGGGTCTCTCCCCCCCCCAAGCCTTCCTTAACTAGTCAACCGTTAAAAATGCTTTAAAGCCTTTGTACACAAGGGATTGAAGAGTAAAACATACAAAAAATATTGCAAGAAAATGGGCCCTC
>JAIEOZ010000263.1 GCA_019750035.1 Alphaproteobacteria bacterium
TCATTGCGAGCGAAGCGAAGCAATCCAGGCCATATTATAAACACCTGGCTTTTTCATTCTTATTTTCTGGATTGCTTCGTCGCTTCCGCTCCTCGCAATGACAATAACTATTTGTTTTTAAATATAAAAAGAAATTGTTTATCTAAAGCTCAGGTTATCTTAAGCAGGGATTCGTTGTCTATGGAAAAAATTAAAAAGCGCTCTCTTCAAATCTCTCCTTCTCTTTTATCTGCAGATTTTGCCCGTTTAGGTGAGGAAATCAAGGCAGTTGAGCCCTTTGCAGATATGATCCATATTGATGTCATGGATGGGCATTTTGTGCCAAACCTAAGCATTGGTGCCCCAGTCATTAAAAAATTACGCCCTTGGACGAAACTTCCCTTTGACGTCCATCTTATGATATCTCCCATTGATCCTTTTATTGAAGATTTTGCGGAGGCGGGGGCCGATAGTCTAACAGTTCATCCTGAAGCAGGTCCTCATATTTACCGCACCTTACAAGCTATCAAAGCATTGGGATGCAAGGCAGGAGTCGCCCTGAATCCGGGAACATCTGTTGAGGTGATTAAACCTCTGTTGCCTGTGGTTGATTTAATTCTGGTGATGACCGTTAACCCTGGTTTTAGCGGTCAAGAATTTTTGGCCAGTCAACTCCAGAAGATCAGAGACATACGATCCCTGATTAATGAATCAGAGTTCCCTATTTTGTTGCAGGTTGACGGAGGGATTTCCCCTCTTACGGCTCCTTCTGTTATCAACGCGGGAGCTGATATTTTAGTTGCTGGACAGGCAATTTTTAACACCAGCCATTATCAAGAAAACATTCAAGCCTTGAGAGGGAAAATTGACTGAATTACTTTCTTCTGCTGAACGCCAGGAAGCTCTTAAACACCTTTCCGGATGGGAAGTCATTGAAGACGGCATGGCCATAAAAAAAACGTATGTCTTTGACACATTTGCAAAAGCATTCTCCTTCATGACCCATGTTGCTCTTTTTGCAGAGAAAGTTAATCATCATCCCGAATGGACCAATATTTACAATCGAGTCATTGTTACCTTAAAAACCCATGACTGTAAGGGGGTGAGCGCAAAAGATATCTCTCTTGCGCTCCACATGGATGAGGCTGCTTTTGCTTTTCTCAATCCTTGTATGTTGAATCACACCGATCAAGTTTTCTAAGGAGCGCTGTCCAATCTCGGATTCCAAAGTCTGGTTCAAAGTCCCGCAGATCTTGAGCTGCTTGTTCGCAAATTTTTTTCGGAGAAATAATAAGTTTCTGACCACCCGCTAGAGCGGCACATTGAACCTTACAGGCTTGCTCAAGAAAATAGGCATAAAGAAAAGCCTCATGAATCGTTCCCCCACAGGTTAAGGTCCCATGATTGCGCAAAATCATAGCCTTCTTTAGCCCTAAATCTTGTACTAAATTCAACCCTTGGCGCTGACTCTCTAAAGCGAGAGAATCATAAGCATGATAAGCTAGCCTATTATAAAAATGAAATGAAAACTGACTTAAGGGAAGAAGACCACAATCCATGGCAGAGACAGCCACGCCAGCTGTTGTATGGAAGTGAAAAATGGCGTTAATATCTGGACGGTTTTTATAAATGTTCCCATGAATAACATAACCTGTCTGGTTATATTGGCTTTCTTTTCCTTCGAGCACATCACCATCTAAGGAAACTTTTAAAAGGCAAGACGCCGTAACTTCTTCAAACAATAAACCAAAAGGATAAATAAAATAAGAATCCGTGCCCGGCAAGCGCGCTGAAATATGGGTATAGGTTAAATCATCCATTTTTAACATTGCTAAAATACGGTAAGCTGCTGCTAGCTGTACTCTAACATTTTGCTCATTTCCTAAACTTTTTGTTGTGAAGGGGGATAAAACAGCTTTCATAAATGACTCCTCTATCTGTTAAATGTCATTATTTTATATGGTTAGGCATAAACGCAGATCATTTGCTATGCCTACATTCCTTCGACTTTAACACTGTCGTATTTTGATTCAATGATTTTGATAAAAATATTTTTTATTTTAATAAATTTTATGAAGTTTTTTTATGTCCAAAACGCAGGTTTGGGCCGAATATCCAGATGAACAAAATTAGATTTAGGGTAATATCCCACCCCCCCTACCTTTAAGGAACGAGCCGCCTGACTTAGATCCTTAAGGGCCATGTGTTCAAGACGCAAATCTATGGCTTTTCCTTGCACGTGAAGGCTATTTTTAGCAACACCTTTGCTCTTTTTATGTAGGGCAGCATTGGTCTTTTTCGAACGATATCCGCAAACCACATGATAAGGATCTTGTGTGCCAAGCGTTGATTGCAGGCGATGCAATGCATCAAAGAGACGAGCATCCATTTGGCATTTCTCGTTACTTCGCCTGTCTCTTAAAAGATGATTGAGGCGGAGAAGAGCTTTTTCATCATAGCTCCCTTCTCGCCAGTAAATACCTTCAAACTCTTCCTTTAAATGAATATTATAAAGAGAGAGCTTACGAGAAGAAAACTGGGGACGCTTTTTTGAGAGAACGGAAACGGCCAAAGATGGCGTAGCAGCTACCACTATAAGTGAAGAGGCAAGGAAGAGAAATTTTCGTCTGGAGACAGTTACTTCTGACATATTCTCTCTCCTCTTTCTCTGTGGCTTCTTGTTTTTAATACAATTCTCCCCTAAGAATAGCAAGGTAAAAATTTGTATTCAACTTTAAGAATACCCAAAAAACTGCCTATACGACTTTTAATTTGTTACATTTTGTATTCATCGTTTATATTAAAAAAAATATCAAAAACGTATATTAAAAACAAAAATAAAATTTTTGTGTAAGTTAGAGAATCCGTTAGCAATACAGAAAAAACAACCTTTCTTTTTAACATTTCTTTCCCTCGACGACTGACAAAAATTCTGTTAATTTGAGAAAAAAGTATGGAATATCATGCAAAAAGTAAATCTTTTCATTTTCGTTTGCTTACTATCAGGATGCTCTTTATTAGAGAATAGTGAACCTCTCCCTCTTTATACATTAAAGGGTAAACCCTTTGAATCAAGAGATCAGCTGTCTGTTTCTCTCGCTATTGAGACTCCTTTAAGTGAAGCGAGTTTAAATACACCTCGTATAGCTGTAACCCCTTCTCCCTATCAACGGGACTATCTGGCTGAGGGAGAATGGCCAGATAAGTTGCCAAAAATTTTTCAGGAAGCTCTTTTTGAGAGCCTCACTCAACGGTGGGGAGGAAAGTACGTTAACCGATTGAGTGCCAGTCTTCAAACAAAGTACGTACTCTCTACAGAAATCCAAGATTTTTCTGTTTATCATTTAGATCAAAGCCTTCCAGAGGTTCATTTAAAGGTTGTCTTTAAACTTATTGATTTACCTAATAGGCAGGTTATGGCTGCCCATACATTTTCTGAAATAACCCAAGCTTCTGCTCTTAGAATGGACACAATTGTTGAAGCTTTTAACCAAGGATTTCATTGTCTTTTGACAAAAGCAATTCCATGGATGGAAGACGTTTTTCTCAAAGAAAACATTCATGCCCGAAAGACTAAACGGCTCGGTAAAGATCATTAGGCTCCGTGAACAAAATTTAAAAGCAGAGGAAAAGGATTATCAGTTTTATAAATAGATCCTTGCAAAATCCACCTGTGTCATCCCCGCGAAGGCGGGGATCCAGAGCGTTGAAGCGAGAAAGGCTTTCTATGGTGAATAATCAACACGTAATAAAAGCTCTCCTTTTGAAAAAGTTATTTTGTATTAAATGTTTTTTGGATCCCCGCCTTCGCGGGGATGACACAGATGAATCTTATGAGCTAACCTCAAAAAAACATAAAAAAGGAAGATCAAATGCCCTTTCCCCATATTGACCCTATCGCTATTCAAATAGGGCCTCTTTCTATACATTGGTATGGTCTTGCTTATGTGGTAGGAATTATTGGTTGGTGGCAATATAGCTTATACCTCACAAAAAAGTTTCCCCTTATTGATCGAAAAACTGTAGATGATTATCTCATGTGGGCTGTTGTGGGTGTAATTTTAGGGGGACGTCTAGGATATGTTATCTTTTATAACCCTTCTAAGTATTTAGCCAATCCTCTTGAAATCATTCAAGTTTGGAAGGGGGGAATGGCCTTTCACGGAGGACTTTTAGGCGTTGTCATTACAACAACTATTTATTGCTATCGACACTGTATTTATTTCTTAAATTTTTCTGATCTCACCTGCTGTGGCGTACCGATTGGTCTTTTCTTTGGTCGGCTTGCGAATTTTATCAATGGGGAACTTTATGGCCGCGTTACAGATTCACCTTGGGGGGTGATTTTTCCGCATGGTGGCCCCTTACCAAGATATCCGAGTCAATTATTTGAAGCTTTTTTGGAAGGGGTTGTTCTCTTCCTCATCTTAAGCTATGGAGCAATCTTCACGCGATGGCCCCATCGTCGAGGACTTCTTACAGGAATTTTCTTAACAGGCTACGGTATCGCGCGCATCACAGCAGAATGTTTTCGTGAACCTGATGCTTTTCTAGGATATTATGCGGGTGGGTTTACCATGGGGCAGATTCTTTCCTTTCCCATCCTTGCTTTTGGCCTTTTTTTAAGCCTTCGTGCTCTTTTAAGAGAAGAGAATGCTTAATCATATCGTTGAGGAGGAGATTAAAGAAAAAGGCCCTCTTCCTCAAAGTCGTTTTATGGAGCTTGCCTTACAACACCCCTTTCATGGCTATTATTTATCCCAAGAAGCGATTGCGCAAGATTTCACAACATCTCCCGAAATTAGCCAAATATTTGGAGAACTTATAGGAGTCTGGGCCATAGACTCCTACATAAAACTAGGACAACCCAAGGTTCTTTCACTTATTGAACTCGGTCCTGGAAGAGGCACTTTGATGAGTGATCTTTTAAGAGTAGCGCACCTTTCTCCCTCTTTTTTCAAAGCCTTAAACATTTATTTACTAGAAATTAATCCTCTCTTAAAAAAAAGCCAATTCAAGAAAATTCATGCTGCTGCGAAGTGGGTTGAACGATTTGAAGATATTCCTTCCTCATCAGACCCTACAATCATCATTGCCAATGAGTTTTTTGATGCCCTTCCAACGGACTGCTACGTTCGTCAAAATAATGTCCTTTACAAAAGGTGTATTGATGTTGAAAAAGGCAAGTTTATTTTCACACACGTTGCCCTTCGTGAAAATAAAGGACCTGATCATCTGTGGGAAGAAAGTCCTGCTAGCAAAACCCTCCTGCATCAGATCTGCACACATCTTTTAAAGAACCCTGGTATTTTTTTGTGTATTGATTATGGATATGAACAAGGTGGAGGGGATAGTCTGCAGGCTCTTTTTAGAAAAAAACCCTCAAATCCCCTTTCTCATGTGGGAAAGTCTGATCTTACCTGCCATGTTAACTTTGGTCAGTTTAAAGAAATTTCTCTCTCAAAAGGCTTAAGCGTTGCAGGTCCGCTCTCTCAGAGATGTTTCTTAAAAAATATGGGTCTTGACGTCAGAAAAGAAATGTTAAAGGATCAGAATCCGTCTTACAAAGCAAATCTAGAATTAGCGGCTATGCGCCTGACTCATCCGCAACAAATGGGAACCATTTTTAAGGCCATGGCTATATTTTCACCCTCTCTATCTACCCCCATAGGATTTGAATCATGAAAGCTCGCTACTGCCCTTACCTTTCCGAATTTTCTTTGGTAAAACATGCTTTTTTTGAGGCGAATCCCAACGTGTTTTCTTCTCATAAAGATCAAGCTATGAAGGCAATGGCGGGGGCTTCTCTTCCCCTTCTAACACTGAAGCAAGTTCACGGACGACAGGTTATTCACATCAGCGAACCTTGCGATGAAGCAAAAGAAGGGGATGGATTTGTGACAAACCTTAAAGGAATTGCTCTCGGAATTCGCACAGCCGATTGTGGTCCTGTTCTTTTTTATGACCCCAAAGCCGGAGTCATAGGAGCTTGTCATGCGGGGTGGAGAGGGGCTAAAGAAGGTATCCTTCAGGAAAGTCTTAACGCAATGGAAAAGATTGGAGCCAAACGCTCAAGAATTTTTGCAACGCTAGGTCCTACCATTCAACAAAGAAATTATGAAGTTGGCCCTGAGTTTCCCGAATTAATGGGTGGTTCTTATGATACCTATTTCTATCCTTCTGAACGGCCGGGACACCATTATTTTAATTTACCCCATTATATTTGTCAGCACCTTCGCAATGAGGGACTCGTCCATGTGCACAATGTTGAGGTTAATACATACACTGGCAATTTTTCAAGTCGGCGACGTTTTTTAGCTGAAGAAAAGAAAGAGGTCCATTCTGATAACCTTTCTGCGATTGCAATCCTCTGAATTTTGTGGCAATGTTTCCAATGACCGGCTAAAATCTAATGAATGAAAATGATGAAAGAGTTTCCGGCAACTCTAACTAAAGAGGAATAAAAATGAAATACACCGTTTATGCAGCTGTATTAACAGCTTGTGTTTTAACTCTTAGTGCTTGCGGCGAGAAAAAGGAAGAAACTCCACCACCTCCGCCTGTATCAGCGCCTGCGCCAGTGCCTCCACCACCACCTCCTGCACCTGCGCCAGTACCACCACCTCCTCCTGCACCTGCGTCAGTACCGCCGGAAGCACCAGAGCCTGCAAAATAGTACCATTATGGTATGGTTCAAAGAAACCCCG
>JAIEOZ010000097.1 GCA_019750035.1 Alphaproteobacteria bacterium
AAAGGATCTGAAGACGGAAAGAAGATAGGTGTGAGAGTCGGAAGAAGCATGACAAACAGAGAAAATGAATACATTTCTAAAAGATTGCCTATTGAAGCTGCAAAAATAACTTTTTTGGTCGTAAGAAATGTATTTTTAATGGTCATCATTGTCTTCCTAAGCTAAGATTTCTTCTTATACCCTTTAAGGGTATTTATCAGGAAAATGGAGAACTTCTTCATTAATTTGATGAAGGGAAGAATAACCACATAGGGCCATCGCTAAATCGAGTTCTGCTTTTAAAATAGTTAAAACCCGTTTCACGCCTTCTTCCCCGCCCACAGCTAATCCCCAAAGGATAGGTCGCCCTACCATGACAGCTCTTGCTCCCAGAGCGAGGGCCTTTAAAATATCAATTCCTTTTCTAATTCCCCCGTCAAGGATGATCTCTATTTTTCCATCTCCTAAACCTTTCATAAGCTTTAGGACTTCTATGGAAGAAAGAGTTGTATCCAATTGCCTTCCCCCATGGTTTGAGATAATGACAGCCTCTACACTGTTTGCTATTGCAATTTGCATATCTTTGGGATTCATAATTCCTTTAAGGATGATAGGAAGAGGTGTAAGAGACTGGAGCCACGTGATGTCATTCCAGCTCAAAGAAGGATCAAGTAAGGAAGCTAAATAGCCTGCTAGCTTTGAGGAAGAAACATCTTTTAAAGGAAGTCCTGCTGCGATTAAGTTTTTTATCTCGAATTCTGGGGGTAACGTTAGAGGAGTCCGAAGCTCTTTAATTCTTTTTCCATAGATGGGAGTATCTACTGTTAAGACAATTCCTTGATAGCCAGAGGCTTCTGCCAACTGCACCAGGTTTTTTGTAATTTCTCGATCCTTATAGATGTATAGCTGAAACCAAGGGGGAATCTTTGTGTTTGCTGTAATCTCTTCTAAGGAATACGTTGAAAGAGTGCTTACGGCCATGATGATATTATGAGCTTGAGCTGCCTTAGCGACTGCTACTTCTCCTTCTGGGTGGGCTAATCTTTGAAAAGCCATGGGAGAAACTAAGAGTGGAAAATCTACAGGCTGGTTCAAGACGGTCGTTAATAAAGAACGTTTTGCCACATTTCTTAAAACTCTTGGTAAAAGCTTAATACGATCAAAAGCAGAAACATTTTCCTTCAGAGTTACTTCATGCCCTGCTCCTCTTGAAAAAAAGGTGGTGATGCTTTCTGGGAGCTTATTCTGAGCATAATATTCAAATTCTCTGATATCCAGAATACTATCCAGGGAAGGGTTATTAGGCGAGAATGTTTGATTAACTTTAAGCTGCATATGGCTTCTTGTGAGCTTCCTCATGGGTCTGCCATAAAGAGGCATAAAATCCCTGTTGTTTTAAAAGTGAAGTATGCGTCCCTCTCTCTTCTACGAATCCATTATTAAGGACTAAAATTTCATCTGCATTAACGACTGTTGATAATCGATGGGCGATAATAAGGGACGTTGAGTCTTTGATGATGGACGTTATATTGTTCATAATCGTTTCTTCTGTGGAGAGATCTAACGAGGAAGTTGCCTCATCAAAAATATATAAGGAAGGTTGCTTTAATAAAACTCTTGCAATGGCAATTCTTTGTTTTTCACCTCCAGAGAGTTTTAGCCCTCTTTCTCCTACAACCGTATCATAATGATGAGGAAGCCTTTGTAGAACAGATCCAAGATGAGCAAGTTCAATAGCCTCCTCTACCTCTTCTTTCAGCGCATTCGGGCGGGCATAAAGAATATTTTCATAAATAGTTGTGTTAAACAAGGTTACATCCTGAGGGACGATCCCTAATAGGTTATATAAGCTTTCAATGTTTACCTCTTGAATATCTTTATTATTGATAAAGATTGTTCCCGCATTAGCATTATAAAATCTAAAAAGTAGATTGGAAATAGTTGACTTTCCCGAACCGGTAGGTCCTACAATGGCAAGTGTCTTTCCTGCGTGAAGCTCAAAGCTAACATCCTTTAAGACTAGACGAGAAGATTCATATCCAAAAGAAACATTTTGGAATTCAATTTTATCTACCTGTTTTGCTAGGACAAAGCTTTTGTTAGGATGAGCAATTAGGGACTTAGTGTTATAAATTTCCATAATACTGGCAAAGTCATTCAGACTTTTTCGAATATCTCTTGCTATAAAACCCATAAAACTCAAGGGAGCCGCAAATTGTAAGACATAGCCATTAATGAGAATAAAATCACTCACGTTATACACACTCAAGAATGTTTGTTTTCCAGCGGTATATGTAAGCCAAACTAAACCACATCCTATGATAAAACTTTGTCCGATACGAACAAACTCCATACTTGAGAGTGATTTAACTAAAAGTTCTTCTCTTTTTCGTAGATGACTCTCACATTTTAAGTTTTCATAAGATTTATTATTAAAATACTTGACACTCGCAAAATTCAAGAGACTATCTACAATATTGGCATTTGTTTCAGATTGTTGGTCATTACTTAAAGTTTGAAAATGAGTAGCCCATTCTGTAGAATATAAGGTGAAAATAATAAACACAGTTGCTATAAAAATTAATATAAATCCATAAATAATATCATAATAATAACTCAAAATGATAGAAGCAAATATTATTTCTATGATGGGGGGGATAACAAATAAAAATAATCCCCAAAAAATATTTGGAAATCCGTTTTGGGCGCGTTCTAAGGCATTGGTAATGGCTCCCGTTTTTCTATCCAAATGAAACTTCATAGGTAAAGAATGTAAATGATCAAACAACTTAGCACAAAAAAGGCGAACACTTTTTTCCAAAGGAGTGACCATGATAAT
This sequence comes from Alphaproteobacteria bacterium, assembly GCA_019750035.1. Lineage (GTDB taxonomy): Bacteria > Pseudomonadota > Alphaproteobacteria > UBA9655 > UBA9655 > UBA9655. The sequence goes on from JAIEOZ010000097.1 coordinate 2,819, forward strand.
TTGTCTGATCTGTTGGATTGTTTGAGATAATGTCCAGATAATTCCATAGGTCACCAATAATAACGATAATTGATAAGTCATGCTTCTATCAGGAGCAGAGAGCGTTGAAACAACCTCTTTTAAAATGAGGGGGATGCTAAGATTGAGAAAAATAGAGACAAGTATCAAACTAAACGAAATCAGAAAGAGACTACGAACTTTTTCTTCTTTTGCCCATAAAAAGGGGAAGATATCTTTTATGATCCTAAAATTCGTGAATCTTTCTTGCATATGTTTTAATTTTCCTAAATTATCATTCTTAAAAGTGAATTTTCTAGTAGCCTCAAGAAAAAAGATGGTTTTAATTATTCTTGTAAAAAAACCTACTAGAAATTGAATCATTTTGAAAGAGTAAGATTTATGAAAAGAAGTTTGATGTTTTTATTTTGGAGAATAGCCTTTGTTTTTCATTTCCTCACATTTTCACAGTTCACTTTAACTATAACCGGAATTTTTGATGATAGACACTCCTAATTGGTTCCTAGAACATAAAAGAAATCCAAGTGCCCTTTTCAGATTTTTTTGTTTTCATCATTCTGGGGGAGGAGCCTCAGCTTATTTTCCTTGGATAGAGCAGCTTTCTCCTCATATTGAGCTAATCGCCATACAGCTTCCAGGAAGAGAAAATAGATTTACTGAACCTCTCATCAATAATATAAACGATATTACGGCTTATCTAACTGAAGGATTTTGTTATTACATAGATAAGCCCTTTTTTGTGTTTGGGCATAGTTTAGGAGCTCTCCTCTCTTTTGAATTCATCAAAGCAATTCATGAACGCTACGCTGTTTTTCCGCTCCATATGATTGTTTCTGCCACAAAAGCGCCTCATCTGCCTTTTCGTGTCAAGCGTTTGAGTCAGTTAGATAACTCTTCTCTAAAGGAAGAGTTAAAAATCTATAATGGAATAGATGAACGTATTCTCCAGAATGATGAACTTCTTGATTTGTTTTTGCCAATTATAAGAAGTGATTTTAGCATTTGTGAGAATTACCGTTATGCAGCTTCAAAGCCATTCCCTTTTGATATTCTAGCCCTTTCGGGCACCAATGACCCAACAGTGACTGAAGAAGAGCTTCTTGGATGGTCAGCATACACCACAGAAAAGTTTGAGCCTGTATTCTTTCCTGGAGGCCACTTTTTCATCAAAGAACACCAAAAGAGTATTTTAGAGATGTTCAACCAAATTGGTGAGAACCATTACTCTCTGACAGGAAAGCCACTAGTTTGACTAGTGGACCCTCAAGGCTTGGCCTTAAGATTTAGTTGATGATGTTAACATGATAGACTCCTAGTTGGCTTGACGGTCAACATAAGGAGACTAAAAAATGACAACATCATCATTTGAAAGTTTAAGCCACTCTAGATGGGACTGTAAATACCATGTGGTATTTATCCCTAAGTGTAGAAAGAAAGTAACCGTTTAAGCAACTGCACCTTCTGAGATGATGGAGACTATGGCAGAGTACATGCCATTAGGTTTTATCAAAGAAGGAGCGGCTATGAAATTGAAACCCAGAAGATTCAGTCGAGAGGAACGAGAGACCTTGCTTCAGAAGTATGAGGTCAGTGGGATGAACATTAAGGATTATGCCCAAGCTAATGGAATTGCGCGTAGCACACTGTACAGCTGGTTTTTGCAGTTAGGGCCATCTCACTTCAGAGGAAACAGAAAGACTCCTTCTGTTAACAATGGAACGACCGTCCCGATTTCAGATATCATTTCTAAAGGTAAGCAGAGGGAATATAAAAAGCATGATATTTTTCTAACGCCTGTCTCTAGTGATATTTCTTTTGTAGATATCACCTCGCAGATGGGTAAGGATTCCATCTCTTGTTCTCAACAAGCAGCACGAAGTTTAGAACCTTGTGGTTTGGAGATTCAGCTTCCCAATGGTATCAGACTTAAACTTGAGAAAGTTACTTTTAATCAAGTATGGATTCAAGTAGTTGAATGGATGCGAGTGAAGCATCATGTTATATGACGCTCCAAAGATATTGTTAGCTGCACAGCCTATTGACATGCGCAAGTCCTATCAGGGGTTAGGAGCTTTGGTCGAACAAGTATTGAGGCAAGATCCTTTTAGCGGATATCAATTTGTCTTTTATAACAAGCGCTGGAATAGGTTAAAGGTTCTTTACTGGCACTTAAATGGATTTTGTATCTGGCAGAAGCGTTTGGAAAGAGGGCGATTTCAAAATTTAAAGATTGGGGAAGAGTTTTCTCTAGAGATAACAGCGTATCAACTTCAAGGGCTTATCCAAGGGATTGAATGGAAGAAAGTTCCTTCGCCGGAATTGTTGTCTTATCGTTATCTGTGATATTTTGATTACAGGAAGATATTACATTTAATATTGCTGCATAAAATTGTATTGATTTTTATAATTTAGAGCTGAGAATGGTAGGTAATATAAGGAGGGATGTACTTTTCTTTATGAAAAAGCAATTTGAGTTATTATTAGATAAATCTAAATTACCCAAGGATGTTGATGGGCTTCAGGATATGGTCGTCATAACCGCTAAGACTTTCTTAGAGCACCTTGATTATCTGGAGTCAGAACTCGCTATTTTAAGAAGGTTTCAGTTTGGTCAACGTTCTGAGCGGCTTAAAAAAAAACGATAGAAGTCGCGAATAACAACCGAGTAGAGCCAAATCTCTATCCTTCGTCATCTCCTTCCGAACAAAATCAAGAAGAAAAAGAAAAGAAGATCCAAAACAATCATAAGGGACGTAATTCCTTTCCTCCTCATTTACCACGGGAAGAAGTTATCCATGACTTGCTCGTGGATGAAAAGTCGTGCGAGAAATGCGGGTCTTTCTTGAGCCAAATTGGGGTTGAAGAGCGAGAGCAGCTGGAGACGATTTCCGTTCGGGTCATTGTGAAAAAGCACAAACGTTTGAAGTATGCTTGTCGATGCTGCGGAGAAACAATTGTTTTAGCAAAAGGTCCCTTTGAGGCTATTGAGAAGGGAATTCCAGGTCCAAACTTATTAGCGCAAGTCCTGGTTGATAAATACGCTGACCATCTGCCCCTCTATCGCCAGGAACAGAGGTTTACGCGCAACGGGCTCAATATCAACCGCTCTACTTTGTGGAACTGGGTAAGATTAAGCGCCGTAAGTTTGGTTCCTTTGGTTGAAGCGATGAAGAAAGAGTTATTGGTCATAGGCCATATCTTCAGTGACGATACGACGATGCCTACTTTACGGAAAAAAACTCCAGAAAACCTAGGAAAACCAGCCAAAAGAAATTACATATGGGTATATACCGGCCCTTCAAAAGAAAACAAGAAATTTCCTATCGTGATTTATGATTTTGCTGAAGGAAGAGGGAGTGAATATCCTGAAACTTTCTTAAAGGATTTTAAGGGCTATCTTCAAGCTGATGCTTACTCAAGCTATAATTCTTTATACGAATGTCCTGAGGGAAGCGATTTAGCTCGATGTATTGAGGTTGCCTGTTGGGCACATGTGAGGCGTAAATTTGTTGAGGCCTTGAAAGCCAATCCAAACTCTATCTCTAAAGAAGTTTTAGAAATGATTGGAGAGCTATACAAACAGGAGAAAGAGTTTCGGGAGAAGGAACTCGATGCTGAAAAAATAGTGCAAATGCGCCAAGAATTTTCAAAACCACAATTAGATAAAATTTATGCTTGGCTGATAACATATGGACCCCAAGTTGCCCCCAAAAGTTTACTTGGCCAAGCCATTTCTTATGCCTTATCCAATTGGCAAGCTCTAAATGTGTATACCCAAGATGGGCGTCTTGAGATCGACAACAACCGTTCCGAAAGATGTATCAAAGGTGTCGTCCTGGGACGAAAGAAT
>JAIEOZ010000001.1 GCA_019750035.1 Alphaproteobacteria bacterium
TGAAGGAAAACGACTATAAAATCCATATGTTTTTATAAGGAGAATTCATGAAAAGCATTATAGCTCCCCTCCATCGTGCCGGCTGGCTCTTTATTGCTCTTTTTGCTGGAGTGACACTTATCCTCATGTTATTTTCTCAAATAGGGGGAATCATTGGAATCGTGTTAACGGGCTGGTGTATTTATTTTTTTCGTCATCCCCGCCGTGTCACACCTATGGCAGAAGGCCTTATCATCAGCCCTGCTGATGGGATTGTCACAAAAATCGAAAAGGCTATTCCTCCTAAAGAACTTAAGTGGGAAAAAAAGGCCTTAACCAGGGTTAGCATTTTTTTAAATATCTTTGATGTCCATGTTAATCGCATTCCCATAGATGGTATCATTACGAAGATTCACTATCATCCTGGAAAGTTTTTTAATGCCTCTTTGGATAAGGCGAGCCTTCATAACGAGAGAAATTCCCTCATCATCAAAACATCTTCAGGTCAAGACATTCTCGTTGTCCAAATTGCAGGGCTTATTGCCCGACGAATCTTATGCGAAGTTCAAACGAATCAAAAGGTAAGAGCTGGAGAAACCTATGGAATTATTCGCTTCGGCAGCCGCGTTGACCTTTATCTTCCAGGAGGAGTGAACCCCCAGATCGTTGAAGGACAGCGAATGATTGGCGGTGAAACCATCCTTGCAGATCTTAACTCTACAGCCCCTTCTCGTTTAGGAGAAATTCGCTCATGAAAAAACCCCTCTCATCAAATGGGCTTAAAACCCCCCGTCTTGTGCGGATCATCCCGAACGCAATTACCATTACAGCTCTCTGTACAGGCCTAAGTTCCATTCGATTTGCCTTAATTGAACAGTGGGAATTTGCTGTCAGTCTTATTTTGATTGCCGCCATATTGGATGCTCTTGATGGCCGGATTGCCCGCTTTCTCCGCGCGGATAGCCCTTTTGGGGCTGAACTTGATTCTCTCTCTGATTTTATTAGTTTTGGAGTGGCTCCTGCTGTTGTCCTTTACCTTTACAGCCTTTACCTGTGGAAAGGAACGGGATGGGCGCTTGCTCTTTTCTACTCAACCTGCATGGCCTTACGTTTGGCACGTTTTAATACGAACATAGGCGCCTCAACTCCCGATTGGGCAAAGCGTTTTTCCGTAGGTGTTCCTGCTCCCGCAGGGGCTGTGATCGGACTTTTACCTTTGATGATCAGCTTTTCTTTTGAGGAAAGCTTTCAAAACTACCCCTTTCTTTTTGCCATCAGTTTATTAACGAGCGGTCTTTTGATGATCAGCCGTATTCCTACCTTTGTTATTAAAAACGTTCCCATTCCTCACCATTATGTTCGTCTTCTACTGATGCTCGTAGCCATCTTTATGGCCGCTCTTTTCAGTGCTCCGTGGTGGATTTTAAGCCTGGGAGGCATTCTTTATCTTTTTTCAATTCCAATGAGCCTACTGTCTTATCAACGCCAAAAGAAAACTGTTCAAGAAAAAAAATAAGGGTTCTTCTTTATTCATTAGAGATCTCTTATCCTTTTTCAGAAACCCTGCGTTTCTTAACTTCGAGCAAATGCTCCACAAAAAAAGCCCCCAAAAGGGGGCTTTTTTGTTTACGTATTTTAGCGACGATCACCAAACAATCGCAACATCATCAAAAACAGGTTGATAAAGTCCAAATAAAGACGAAGAGCACCAAAGATAGCCCGTTTCCCAGCAATTTCCGCTGAGCTCCCTTCAACGTACCCTTCCTTAATGGCTTGCGTATCATAAGCTGTAAGCCCTGTAAAAATAATGACCCCCGCAACAGAGACCATAAATTGAAGCATGCTACTCGCGATAAAAATATTCACCAGGGAAGCAATGATCACCCCGATAAGGCCCATAAAGAGGAAAGAACCCCAAGCGGTTAAGTCTTTCTTTGTTGTATATCCGTAAAGGCTCATCGCTGCAAACATGCCCCCTGTAATGAAAAAGACACGTGCAATACTTTCATAAGTATACGCCATAAAGATCACAGAAAAGGCAACGCCATTGAGAGCAGCATAGAGCCAAAAGACGGCTTGAGCTGTTGAATATTGCATGGTGTTAATTTTAAAGCTTAGAAAGAAAACCAAGGCAACAGGCGCAATAATAAAGAGAAGCATCAAAGGTTGAATGGCATGATACAAATTGGGTGATGAAGCCACCAAAAGAGCCACCCCTCCTGTCAAACCAAGTCCTAAGGCCATATAATTATAAACACTTAACATATAGGCGCGAAGGCCTTCACTATACGCAAGGCTCCTTCTTTCTACACCTAAAATAGTTCTATTTTTAGACCGATCACTCATTCAGAATTCTCCTTTTCTTTCCTTTTATATATAGGGGTTAATTTACTTTTGAGCAAGCCCAGCTTTTTTCAAACGAAAAAAAGTATAAGAAAGAGTAATTGTATGTATATCATCTAACGTTGGGTCTTCAACAATATCTGGATTTATAAAGAATTGCACAGGGAAGTCCGATTCTTGCCCTCCTTCAAGATGTTGTTCAATAAAACAAAAACACTCAACTTTATTAAAATAAATGCCGGCTTTATGGGGTGTTACGTTATAGGTTGCCATACCAGAAGTGTGTGCAGACGATAAACTTTTGGCATGATAGAAAGCAAGACCGACTTCTCCTACTTTTACTTTAATTTCTCGCTGTAACGGTCTAAAGTCCCAAGGAAGTTCGGTGTGCGTATCTGCGTTAAATCGTACGGTAATCACACGATCTTCAACGCGATTAGGCATAAATTTTGCAACTTGCGTCGTTCCTCCATGACCTGTTTTCTCACAAAACATCCGAAAAAGAGCTGATGAGGAAAAGGTTAGCGCTAACATTCCAAAGGCAAGGGTTAAAAGGATAATGAGTGTTGAATGATGGCGAACTTTCACTTCATATACACAAGAGAAGAAGCATAGAATAAAAGAGCCAAACTCAGCAAACTCCAGAATAAGGCTTTGTTTTTAGAATTTTTCATATCACTACAAACCTATCGATGATCATCGCTGCAAATAAAAAAAATAAATAAAAGAGGGAATAGAAAAAAAGTCGTAATCCCTCTTTCGGTTCATGAGACAGTTTCACCTTTAGGGCAAACACTAAAAAAAGAACATTTAAAAGAAGTGCCACCCCCCCATAAATAACACCTAAGTCTTGATGATAGACGGGAAAAAAAGTTAAGGGTATCAGAGCCAGAATATAGTAAAGAATTTTATTTTTTGTCACTTCAATGCCTGAAACGACGGGTAACATAGGCACTTTTGCTTTTACATAATCGTCATGACGATACAAAGCCAAAGCCCAAAAGTGAGGCGGCGTCCATAAGAAAATAATGCCAAACATAACCCAAGCCAGAGGAGCTGTTTCATTCATCACAGACACCCACCCAATCACAGGAGGCAGCGCCCCCGCCGCTCCTCCAATCACAATGTTTTGAGGAGTGATTCTTTTCAACCACATTGTATAGACAATCACATAGAAAAAAATCGCACACGCCAAATAAAAAGCAGCCCAAAAATTAACAAGCGTATACATGATAAGGACAGAACCTATGGTAAGCGTCAGCCCAAATCCCAAAGCTTCCCCAGGGTGAAGCCTTTGTTGCGGCAACGGTCGTGCTTTTGTTCGGTCCATGACAGCATCAATATCTCGTTCATACCACATGTTAAGCGCTCCGGCAGCTCCACTTCCCACAGCAAGACAAAGAATCGACGCCAAAGCGATGACAGGATGAATGGGCCCAGGCGCGAGAAAAAGTCCCACAATTCCTGTAAAAACAACGAGCGTCATAACCCGTGGCTTGAGCAATTGCCAATAGTCATCCGCTGTCGCTGAAGATTCAAGAGGGGAAAGAATAAGAGCAGTTTCCATCTTTTTTATGGTATATGAGGTTGGGTTTCAAAGGTGTGAAAAGGGGGTGGAGACGCAAGCGTCCATTCTAATGTTGTGGCGCCCTCTCCCCAGGGATTCGCAGGCGCTTTCTTTCCCCATTTAAGCCCATAGAAAACAATATAAATGAAATAAAGACCTGCGGAAAAGGTCAAGACAGCCCCCATCGACGCCACCATATTCCATCCTGAATACGCATCAGGATAATCAGGAATACGTCGCGGCATCCCCGCAAGACCTAAAAAGTGCATGGGGAAGAAGATGATGTTGACACCGATAAATGTTAACCAAAAATGAAGATTTCCCATCCAATTAGGGATCATTTTTCCCGTCATTTTAGGAAACCAATAATAGAAACCGGCAAAAACACCAAAAAGGGCTCCCATCGAAAGAACATAATGAAAATGAGCAACGACAAAATAGGTATCATGAAGGGAGATATCGACACCCGCATTAGCAAGAGTCACCCCTGTTACGCCGCCAATGACAAAAAGAATAACGAATCCAATGGCATAAAGCATGGGCGTTTCAAAAGTAAGGGATCCTCCCCACATGGTGGCAATCCAGCTAAAAATCTTGATTCCCGTTGGAACGGCAATAATAAGCGTCGCAGCTGTAAAATAAGCATTGGCGTTAACATCCAATCCGACAGCAAACATATGATGCGCCCACACAACAAATCCAATGACACCAATAGAAACCATGGCATACGCCATTCCTAAATAACCAAAGACAGCTTTCCGAGCAAAGGTAGAAATCACTTGGCTTATAATGCCAAAAGCTGGCAAAATCATGATATACACTTCTGGGTGACCAAAAAACCAAAAAAGGTGCTGAAAGAGAAGAGGATCTCCTCCCCCAGCGGGTTCAAAAAAGCTTGTCCCAAAACCACGGTCCGTCAACAACATGGTAATCGCCCCCGCTAACACAGGAACCGCCAAAAGAAGGAGGAAAGCAGTGACAAGAATCCCCCATACAAAGAGAGGCGCTTTATGCATCGTCATTCCAGGAGCCCGCATATTGAAGATGGTCGTAATAAAATTAATGGCCCCTAAAATAGAAGATGCGCCTGCCAAATGAAGACTGACTAACATAAAATCAACAGCTGCATCTGGTTGACCTATACTGCTTAACGGAGGATAAAAGGTCCACCCCGTCCCTGCCCCTGATCCCACCACAATCGAAAGCGTTAAAAGAATCAATGAGGGGATTAAAAGCCAAAAGCTAATGTTATTGAGGCGAGGAAAAGCCATATCCGGGGCCCCAATCATCAATGGAATAAACCAGTTTCCAAATCCTCCAATGAGAACGGGCATCACAAAGAAAAAAATCATCAATAGCCCGTGAGCTGTAATTACCACGTTATAAATTTGATATTCATTGCCAGACAAAAGCGTACCATGCGGATGGGCCAGTTGAAGGCGAATCAAAAGAGAAAGGGTGGCTCCAAAAAAAGCGCCAAAAGCCCCAAAAATAATATACATCGTGCCAATGTCTTTGTGATTGGTCGATAAAACCCACCGTCTCCATCCTGTGGGGCGATGATCGTCATGGGTATAATCAGCTGTGAGTGCGTATGACATTGATTTTTTATCCTGCATGAGGGGATGCTTGAGAGGGATTTTTTTGAGACGCCAGCCATTTATCAAATTCAGCTTGAGAAACGGCTTCTACCACAATAGGCATAAACCCATGTTTGACGCCACAAAGCTCAGAGCATTGGCCATAATAAACCCCTTCTTTATTCACATTAAACCATGTTTCATTTAACCGTCCCGGAACACTATCCCGTTTAATACCAAAAGCCGGAATCGCCCAGCTATGGATGACATCAGAAGACGTAGTAATAATGCGAATATTCGTATGAGTTGGAACGACAACCCGATTATCAACCTCAAACAACCGCATTTGACCAGGTTTCAGTTGATCATCCGGAATGATATTACTATCAAAATGAATATTATGGTCCGGATATTCATAGGTCCAATACCATTGATTGCCAATGGCTTTAATCGTCAGATCAGCCTTTGGGGTGACATCCATCATATAGAGAAGCTTAAAGGAGGGAAATGCGATAAAAACAAGGACAAGAACCGGAATCGCCGTCCATATCACCTCAAGGAGCGTATTGTGAGCAACCTTTGATGGTGCTGCATTCCTTGACGCGCGAAAGCGTATAATCACATAAATTAAAAGCACCGCGACAAGAAAAACGATCCCTCCTTCAATCACAAGCAAAGTCAAATGAAAGTCATACAAATGCTCCATTACGGGTGTGACGGGACTTTGATAATACATTTGCCATGGCCGTGGATGGTCTGCCCGACAGATTGAAGGCAGAAGAACGGATAAGATTCCTAAAAAGAGCTGAAAGCCTCGCATGGATGTCCTTATTCTTTTCTTGCTATCATACGCAAAGAAAGTCTTTTTTCTCAAGAGCTTTCACAAACGAGAGTTGCATTTTCTTATAAATACGATAGAACTATTTAGCAAGTTTACACTATGATAACTAGGTGCTTTTATGAAGAAATTTTTATGGATTTTACTCTTTTCCTTTTTCTCTGCTTTTCCTGGACTCTCCAATGCAGGGGAACAACACGGTTTAGCCATGCATGGGACAGTAAAATACCCCGCAACTTTCACCCATTTTGACGTTGTCAACCCCGATGCCCCCAAGGGGGGAGAGTTAAAACTCGCCATTGTCGGAACGTTTGATACACTTAATCCCTTTACCCTCAAAGGAACGCCACCCGCTGGCATTCGGGATATTATGTTTGAAAGTCTGATGAAGCGC
>JAIEOZ010000242.1 GCA_019750035.1 Alphaproteobacteria bacterium
ATATTAATACAGCAAGTTACTATCATCCCTGTAGATGTTAGGTAATTCGCTGACAATATAGACTTCCCCCATACATGGCACACCCATTGGATCTATTTTGCCAAAAAATATCTAATTTCTAAAATTCCCGTGTAGGCGCACAAGTGTCCGGGGAAAGATAAGAAGGGCATGAAAAAGGTGAGTTGAAACAAGAGCAATAAAGAAACCTGCCAAAGGGAGGACTTGAAAACTGTCCCCTCTTTTGTCATCCCGGACATTAAGAAACCCTAACGCTCGCCAATGCTCGCGTAGGGTTCCTAAATTCCGGGATGACAGGAGGAGAGAGTTATTGAGAGAAGCGCATTTATTTTCCCCGGACACTAGGGCGCCTTCGCGAAAATGACAGGTCGGAAGTTTTTAACGATTTTAAATTAAAGCCCATAAAAAAAAGGAGCTCCCATGAAGCCCTGGATCAATCGTTTATTCGGTCGCACAGAAACAAAAGCCAGCGCAACAGCCCCTCTTTTCATTACAAAATGGGCCAATCAACCTCTCTGGACGCCGCGACAGTATGACACCCTTGCAGAAGAAGGATATCAAAAGAACATTATTGTTTATCGGTGTGTGTCTCTGATTGCACGCGGCATTGCCAGTGTTCCGTGGCGCCTTTACAAAAAAGAAACACGCCTTGATGCGCACCCCCTTCTTTCTCTTCTGCAAAATCCAAATCCTCAACAAAGTCTGTCCCGATTTATGGAAGCGCTCACCGCCTATCTTCTTTTGGCGGGGAATGCTTACGTGGAAGCCGTCGTTTCTGAACGTGAACCTTTAGAGCTCTACCTTCTCAGACCCGATCGCATCCGCATCATTCCAGGAGCAGCTGGAATACCCTTAGCTTTTGACTATACGCTGAATGGCCGATCTGTTCGCATACCCGTCGACTCTTTCAATGGTCGCTCGCACATTTTACACATGAAAACCTTCAATCCCCTTCATGACTGGTATGGAATGAGCCCCATAGAAGCCGCTGCCCATGCCATTGATCAACATAATGCCGTGGCAAGTCATAATCTCGCCCTTTTGCAAAATGGAGGACGCCCCTCTGGAGCTCTCCAATTTTGTCCGGGAAGGGATGGTGAACTCTTAAGCGAAGAACAACGCCAGCGCTTACGCGAAGAGCTAAGAGAAGCCGTTGAAGGATCGCGAAACTCTGGTCGTATTCTTATTATGGAAGGAAATTTTAAGTGGCAAGAAATGGGCCTTTCGCCAAAGGATTTAGACTTTGTCGAAGGAAAATACCTCTCAGCGCGCGAAATTGCCCAAGTGTATGGTGTTCCCCCTATGTTAGTAGGAGTCCCCGGTGATTCAACCTTTTCAAATTATAAAGAAGCCCGCTATCACCTATGGGAAGATACTATTCTTCCCCACCTTGAAATGATTAAAGGAGAACTCAACCAATGGATGATCCCTTTCTTTGAAGAAAATCTTTCCCTTGATTATGACACTGACTCAATTCCTGCCCTTGCTTCCAAGCGAGAATCTTTATGGGGAAAAATAGAGAAAGTCTCGTTTTTAACCCTAAATGAAAAACGAGCCCTTGTGGGCTATTCGCCGATCCCCAATGGGGATCGGTTTGAATAAGGTCATTCCTAACTTAGATGCCCCAAATACCAACAACTGGTGGGCAGCATACAGGCCTGCATGGAGCACACATTGGTCGACAAGTAGCAACCGGTGGTGGTGCACACGTTGGAACTGGAGCTGCACATGGGGAAGCACACGGTGCCCCAAAGTAGTATAAAAAGTTTTGCTCGCCTTCCCGCGCTAAGTTATAGTTAGCAGATGCTGAAAAGCCTGCTGTCATCATTGCCAAAAAGGCAACCATTGCTAATTTTTTCATTTTTTTCTCCTTCATGTTTAAGTGGTGATTATTTTTTTATTATTGTTATCTAATAACAGTGTACTCAGAAATTCATAATATTTTATTAATACACATCCTTTTTTTGGAAATCTAAAATTTTCTTTATAAAACAAAAAATTATACCATACCCCTCTCTCATTTTTTTCCTCATAAAGGACGTATCATGCAAAGGAACATAATGCAGGATGCCTTAGTCAGGCCCGCTCAAAAAAAGGGAATTATTATAGGATACGCTAGCTTTTTTAATGTCATCGACCAACAACGTGATCAAATCGCAAAAGGCGCGTTCGCCAAAACACTTAAAACCTGGTACCTTTCAGGCAAATTTCCAAAAATGCTTTGGCAACATGACCTCACTCAACCGATTGGCGTGTGGACGCATCTTCGTGAAGATGCAAAGGGCCTTTATGCGAAAGGACGATTAGCACTCGGGGTTGCGAAGGCCGATGAAGCCTATCTTCTGTTAAAAGAAGGGGCACTAGAGGGGCTCTCTATTGGATTTCGCACACGTCAAGCGCAACAAGACAAAGATCGTAAGGCACGTATTCTTCTCGATATTGATTTAGTTGAAATTTCTCTTGTGACTTTTGGATCTAATCCGCAAGCAAGGGTCCATCACGTAAAAGCTTATTAATCTTGATGCTATTCCTTAAGTAATTTTTTTAACCATCTTTGCCAAGAAGGCAGAGCGCTCTTCACTGGATAAAGCCAGATGAAGACCCCATAAACACCCCTAAATAAGAAAGGATAAGTATGCACGACTATGATATGCAAACAACTTTGGATGATTTGGCGCAAACTTTTGAACACTTCAAAGCTACCCACGAAGAACGCCTTGCGAGCCTTGAAAAAAAGAACCACTGCGACCCATTGGTCCAACAAAAACTGGATCATCTTGAAAATCACCTGGATCAAGCTGAAAAAAAACTCAAACAAATAGAGATTAAAGCCAACCGTCCTGAATTTGAAGCAAGCACTGAGCCCTTTTGCGGACATACTCATGCCTTTATGGATTATATTCGTAAAGGTCTTGATTCCTCACTGCGTGATTACGAACAAAAAAGCCTTGCGACGACGCCAGATCATGATGGTGGTTATTTGGTGCCTACTGGCGTTCACAACCATTTGTATACAACTCTTCAAACCACCTCTACTTTTCGTGGACTCGCTAACGTCCGCGAAATCTCCAGCTCCGCTCTTGAGATGCTCATCGACAAAGACGGTGCTGACGCAGGATGGGTTGCTGAAACCGCTCAACGCAAAGAAACAAAAACTCCTGAACTTGCAAAAATTCGCATCCCCGTCCATGAGATGTATGCACGACCTCGGGCCACACAAAAGTTGCTAGATGATGTCAGTTTAAATGTGGAAGATTGGCTGGCTCAAAAAATTGCGCAAAAAATGGCTGCCATGGAAAATACAGCCTTTATTTTGGGAGATGGAGATAACAAACCACGGGGACTTCTCACCTATGAAACCGTTAATAAAGCCCATTGGCAATGGGGAACACTTGAGGAAACGAAGACAGGTGTTGATGGAAATTTTGCAGATGGAAAAAGAGCTGACGTCTTGTTAGATCTCTTCCATTCTTTAAAGCCACCTTATCTTCCAGGATCTTCATGGTTGATGTCTCGCGTAACGCAAGGCTTTTTGCGAACACTGAAAGATCCAGGGAACCATCAATACCTTTGGCAACCTCCTCTGGCAGGACTTTTGACCCCGACTCTATTGGGATATCCTCTCATTGTCTGTGATGATATGCCGAATCTTGTTCCCAAAGTAGCTTCAAAATCCATTGTTTTTGGTAACTTCAAAGAAGGATATCAGATCGTGGATCGATCGGGCATTCGTATTTTAAGAGACCCCTATAGCAGTAAACCCTATGTTGAGTTTTATACAACCCGAAGAGTGGGAGGGGATGTGTTAAACTTTGAAGCTCTTAAAATCTTAAATTTTGCCGCATAAACCAAAGTCCACCCCGTTCTTCAAGAGCGGGGTGAGTTAACTCATTAAAGACGTAAATTTGACAATAAAAAACAACGACTTTTTAATTATGGAATCCGAGGAATACACGCTTTTTGATCACCAAAGGAACAATTTTCATCATGATGAAGGAAATACCCCTTTTCACCATTGCTGGCATAAGCGTTTTCACTGGATACAGATAAAGTCTGTAGGACAAATAAAACACTCATAACAATAAATAAAATCTTAAACATCAACCACTCCTAAAATAAAAAACAATAATACTTTATATTTTTATTATGATCCTAAACATATAAAGAATCTGTTAATAAGAAGGGTTCCCCATGCAAATATTTCTTAAAACACCCCCTCTACAAGAACCCCTTACGTTAGAGGAAGCAAAAGCTTATTTAAGAATTTCTATTGAGCAAGAAGACACTTTTCTGTACTCACTTATTGCATCGGCGAGAGCCCATGTCGAAGAACTCACAGGTCGATCTCTCCTTAAGCAAAAGTGGTTTATGCAGATTAAACCTCCCTATCCGCAGAGCTCACCTCTGGTCAAGTGTGCGGGAAAAAATCTTGAAATTGACCTCCCTCGTCCTCCTCTTATGAAGATCGAATCCGTCAAAACAGAAGGCACCTCCGTTTCTTTTACGGTCGATGAAAATAAAATTCTTCTTTCCTCATCCCTTTGGAACAAGGCCATTCGTATCACCTATTGGGCGGGATATGGCGAAACTCAAGACTCTCTTCCTCCTCCTTTAAAAACGGGGGTCCTCATGGTTCTTCGATCATTTTATGACAACCAACCCGTGGATTTATCCCTCCTCAATCCTTTTAGAATCCTTCGCATCATTTAAGGAACTGAAAATGAAGAAAATCGCTACGGAAGATTTGAGAGAATTCCTCACCCTTCTGCTCCCCCAACAGCATGAAGACCACGAAGGAGGATGGCAGGACGATTGGAAAGTTGGCCCCCACATTTGGGCTTTTCTTTTGCCTCTCCTTAATAATTATCATTCTCATAAAGGCAGAGAAACGCCCCCTCCCTATTATCGAATCGTCATCAGATCTAGCGTAGAAGTGCCCTCAAAGGCTGCTTTTTTATGGCATCTTCAACGAGATTCAAAACGCCTTTTGCTGATCAATGCGCCTATTCTTATTCAAAACAATCGTTTTTTGTGTATGACAGCTAGGGAGGAAAGGTATGCGTGAGCTTTTAATCGATCTGATGACAACTCTTCATCAAGTGTGCCCAACCTTTCTTCAAGTCAAACCTCACACAGCTTATCCTTATATTACCATTGAACCCCAGCAAACGCTTCAAGGATTTCCTGGAGGGCCTTGCATTGTAACACTTGCCATTAAAATATCGAGCCGTTACGCAGGCACCCGAGAAATTTTAAAGCTCGCCAAACGGATTGAAAGTCTCCTTCAAGGTTATAGCCCTTCTACCTTCAAGGTAAGTTTAAAGATTCTCAAAAGTTCACTTATTCTTCTGGCTGATGAGCAAACGCGCGTACATACCTTCCTTTTAAAGGCTCGTCTTAAAGGAGAAAACCCATGAATGAAACAGATCTAACCCTTGAAATTGTCGGAAAAGGCGAGGCACTTCCTCTTTTTTCCGCACGAGAATGTATTCAAACCCTTACGCTCGCTCCCCAAGATAGCCTAAGACGCACCATCAATGGCCATCTTGTTTCTATTGGACATAAAACTCACCGAAAATTTCACTCCACCGTTTCTTGTAAAGACAAAATTCCTCCCGCTTTTGGCGAACTTTGGACAGGCACCTTAGTGAAAGTTGGGTGTCTTCAATCTTTAACACAAACCGTTCCCCAAGGAAGTGCTCACATTCTCTTGGAACGAGACGCTGTCTCTGTGGATTTATATGATGAAAAAGGGAGCGTTTGGCCTGTGGACAAAGGAAAAAATCGACTGATTGACATTCACGCTGATTTTCCAGGAGGCTTTCTCACCTATCGTCCCTTATTAAGGATGGTTGTCAAAAATTATTGTCTAGAAACGGACGAATGGGGACTTTCTGTGGGATGGTCACTAGAGTTGGAAGAAGAATAACTAAGTCACGCAAACAAAATTTACGAGCAAACGAAAGGATTATGGGTTTTATGAATGAGTGATCTTGCAACTTTTTAGTGGATCTTCGGCGCAAGAAAGGCTAAGTCCTGCTTCGCAGAATAATCCTTTCTTGGCCAAGGATGACACACTCTTTGGATCTATTTTGTTCATAAAGCCTAAGCCGCAGCTTGGAGGGCAAATTTTTCTTGTATCGCTCTCTTCGATTGCTGACGCGTTTCATAAATCGCAATATAAAAAGTTGAAGGAACAATAATGGCGGCCCCTAGAAGCGTGCTAATCGTTGGAAATTCTTGGAAAACAATGATTCCAACCATTGCAGATAAAACAAACTCTGTGTACCGAAAAGATTGAAGAGCAGAAACTTCCGTTGCCGCAAAAGCTTTTAAGAGACAGAACAAGATCAAACTCCCCCCTGCCCCTAAAAGCAGAAGAAAAAAAAGTTCATGTAAAGTAGGCGTTTGCCATGTTAAGACAGCAGGAACAAACCCTAAAACAGCCGTTCCTAGACCTGAGTAGAACAACATACAAAGAAGACTTTCTTCTCCTGTTAATAACTTTTTATTGATAACGTCAAGAGAAGCAAACATAAGCGTTGAAACAATAAGAGCAAAGGCCATCGGATTAAAAGCACTGCCTGTAGGGTGAATACTGACGATAATTCCCACAAATCCAAGAATCGTTGCGGCCCATCGTTGCCATCCCACATGCTCTTTTAAAAAGACTTTAGCCAAGGGCAAGATAAAAAAGGGCGTTGTAAAGCTAATCGTTGTGGCAAGTGTCAAA
>JAIEOZ010000089.1 GCA_019750035.1 Alphaproteobacteria bacterium
AGCGTTACATAAATATCACAATCTTCGAGTCGTCTCTTTTGTTTTATAAGACACGCTTGCTGGATAACCAAAATCTCAGCATGAGCGATAGGGTTCATCCGTGCTCTCATCTGATTATAGGAAGTCGCGATTACTTTTCCTGAAAGTGTGTCGACGATGACAGCTCCGACAGGCACTTCTTCCTGAGAAAAGGCCTTTTCAGCTTGTTGAAGTGCGTGTGTCATTGGCTTTATTATCCACATGTGGCATAAATTAACGTTAAACCCTGCTCTCAGCAATGGAGACTTTTTATGGTCGTAAAAAAAGCCACACGTGAAGAAACAGATAGCTTTGGAGCCATTGCTGTTCCCGTTGATAAATATTGGGGAGCTCAAACGGAAAGGTCGCTGCAAAATTTTCGTATTGGGATTGAAATTATGCCCTTGCCTCTTATTCGGGCTTTAGGGTTGCAAAAAAAGGCGGCGGCTCTTGTGAATCGAGATCTAGGAGAGCTCAATCCTGTTCTGAGTGAAGCCATCGTCAAAGCAGCTGAAGAGGTTGCAGAAGGAAAGCTTGATGAGCATTTTCCTCTCGTGGTGTGGCAAACAGGATCAGGAACGCAAACGAATATGAATGCCAATGAAGTGATTGCCAATAGAGCCATTGAGCTTTTGGGGGGAAAAATAGGATCGAAAAAACCTGTTCACCCTAATGATCATGTCAACCGAGGACAGTCTTCCAATGATACGTTTCCAACGGTTATGCACCTGTCATCGGCTCTTGAAATTCATCGTCTTCTTTTGCCCGCCTTAGAAGGACTTTATAAGGCTTTAAAAGACAAAGAAATTGCTTTTAAGACCATTATTAAAATTGGCAGAACCCATCTTCAAGATGCAACACCCATGACCTTAGGACAAGAATTTTCCGGCTATGCAACTCAAATTAAAATGGGAATTCAACGTATTAAAAATACATTACCCCATCTTTATGAATTGGCTCAAGGCGGAACAGCGGTGGGAACGGGTTTGAACACAAATCCTAAATTTGCTAAAGACTTTGCCCAAAAAATTGCTGAGCTTACGGGACTGCCTTTTGTCAGCGCTGCCAATAAATTTGAGGCGCTTGCTTCTGAAGATACCCTTGTCGAGGTTTCCGGAGCTTTGAATACAGTAGCTGTTTCCTTAATGAAAATTGCAAATGATATTCGTCTATTGGGGTCTGGTCCCCGGTGTGGACTTGGTGAGCTGATCTTACCTGAAAATGAACCAGGGTCCTCTATTATGCCAGGGAAGGTGAATCCAACTCAATGTGAAGCCTTGACCATGGTTGCCGCTCAAGTGATGGGGAACCATGTAACAGTCAGTATTGCGGGATCCAATGGTCAGTTAGAGTTAAATGTCTTTAAGCCTGTGATGATTTATAATGTTATTCAATCGATCCGCTTACTCGGAGATGCCGTCCGAAGTTTTACGGAAAAGTGTATAGTGGGAATTCGTGTGAATGAAACGCGTATTCAAGAGTTTCTTTATCAGTCTCTGATGCTGGTGACAGCCCTAAATCCTCACATTGGGTATGATAAGGCTGCGGATATTGCTAAGAAAGCTCATCAAGAGCATAAAACGCTTTTAGAAGCCGCCCTTGATCTTCAGTATTTGACGGAAGAGGATTACCATGCATGGGTAAAGCCTGAACTTATGGTGGGAGGTAATGAATCAGAATTCTGAAGAGGCTCTCTTTCAAAAAAAATCAGTCACTCTTCATGGACATAAGACCAGTGTGTCTCTCGAAAAGGCCTTTTGGTGTGTTTTGGCAGACTTAGCCAAAGCGCAAGACCTTTCCTTAAGTCAGCTGATCAAGGATGTTGACGAGAAACGGCAAGGGAGCCTTTCAAGTGCTCTTCGCCTTTATGCTTTGGCTTGTGTGTTGAAGCAATTAACTCAGCAAGATTTATAAATAACCTTCTACCTTTCTAAAGATTAAGATATAAGATCATGTTAGATCAAATCAGAACGTTCAATTGAGTTCAACTAAAAACTCTTGAGCTACGTCAAAAGGCGTGCGTCCTTCAAGGTCGACTTTTGCGTTGAGCCTCCTCATTTTTTCCTCATCAATATGGCCAAAGAGAACAGATAGAGCTTCATAAATTTCAGGGTATGCTGTGAGGATCGTTGCTCGAATAACAGGTGCACAGTGGTAAGGAGGATAGAATTTCTTATCATCATTTAAAGGGATAAGTTGATATTTTTGCAGTTTGCCATCGGTTGTAAAAGCCGCAATCACTTCAACCTCTTGATGATCAATGGCCATGTACATAAGATTTGGATCCACTTGCATCACATTTTTAAACTCTAATCCATAGGACTGACTCAAGCCAAGCATCCCGTCCGGACGTTTTAAAAATTCAGGGGGAGCTGCAATGGTTAAGTCAGGGGCTATAAGGGCGAGATCGCTTAAATTCTGCAAATTATGGGCTTGAGCGAAGTCTTTTTTCACAGCAAGAGACTGGGAATTCGAAAATCCAAAGGGCTTAAGCCACACCAAGTTGAACTTATCTTTATAGGCCCCTCGGACTTTGGGAAAAATATCTTCCCCACTTTGGCTGGGAGGTTCTTTAAGGATGGTAAGGTACGCCGTTCCCGAATACTCAGGGTACAGATCAACATCTCCTTTTAAAAGAGCTTGGTGAATAATATCTGTTGTACCGAGGTTAAGCTTACGCACTACCTTTAAGGGTGTTTTCATCTCGATCAGTTGGGCCATGAGTTCAGCTAAAATATATTGTTCCGTGAAATTTTTGCTGGCAATTGTAATAGAGGTTCCTTTAGCAGTGATGTGCTCTTGATAAAGATAATTTCCCCCTAAAAAAACGATCCCAAGACTGGATATTCCTAACAGAATGGTCTTGAGTCGGGGGGAACGACTCCCCTTTTTTTTTCGATGATGGAATTGGTTTTCGAGCTGGGAAATTCCATAGTCAAAAGCTAAGGCGAGAAAGGCTATAGGAATCGCTCCCAATAAAATTAAAGCGGAATTATTAAGGGCAAGACCTTGAGTAATGAAATCGCCTAGCCCTCCTGCGCCGATAAAAGCCGCAATTGTTGCAATACCAATCGTTGAAGCCGTTGCAATGCGGAGTCCAGAAATCATTATCGGAAGAGCTAACGGCAACTCAACCCACCCTAATTTTTGAAGATTGGAAAATCCAAGTCCTTCAGCAGCTTCGATGCATTCGGGTGGAACACTGATTAATCCTGTGTAAGTACTCCGCAAAATAGGGTAAATGGCATAAAAGGTTAAAACAACCAGTGCAGGAACATTGCCAAGCCCCAAAAGAGGGACTAAGAAACCAAGCATGGCTAAACTAGGGATCGTTTGAGAAATACTTCCAGCTCTAAGGATCGTATGCCGAAGAAAAGAAAAGCGAACAAGCAGTATTCCGAGTGGAATGGCAAGCGCTGAGGCTAAAAAAAGGGAAAATCCAACGAGCAAAATGTGCTCGATTGTTTTTTGCTGAAGAGCTGAGGAATTCTCTTGTAAAAAAGTGAGTAAGTCGTTGATAAACGTCTCCTTCGTTAGCTAAGTCCTCTATGGACCAATTGTTCAATAAAAGGTGTTTTTGGAGCTTCGCAGATCTCTGCTTGGGTACCAATTTGCTCAATGATTCCTTCGTTCATCACGGCAATTCGATCCCCAAGCTTGAATGCTTCCGCAATGTCATGGGTCACAAAAACAATTGTTTTTTTAAAGGCTTTCTTTAATCGTAAGATCTCATCTTGAAGGTCGTATCGTGTCACTGCATCCAAAGCGCCAAAAGGTTCATCCATAAACAGACACTCAGAATCTGTTGCCAGCGCTCGCGCCACACCCACACGTTGTTGTTCGCCACCGGACAGTTGGTCAGGATAGCGATCAAGATAAACGTCGGGATTAAGATGCATAAATTCTAAAAGTTCATTCACTTTTTTTGTCCGAAAGACGCGGGGCTTTTTGTTCAGACGCAGCACAATCTCAATATTTTCTCTGACGGTCATATGGGGAAATAATCCAATTCTTTGGAAGACATAGCCAAAAAAAGTACGGCGAAGAGCGATGATATTATAAGTTTCAATTTTTTTATCTTTGATGAGAATAGACCCTGAACTAGGTTTTTCAAGTCCATTCAGGAGCTTCAGAAGGGTTGTTTTTCCACTTCCTGAAGATCCAATCAGTACAAGGCATTCGCCTCTCTCAATGGTAAGAGAGATTCGATTCACGCTTGGATTCTCTTCTGTCGCATAGAATTTTGAGACGTTAATTAACTGAATGATTTTTTGATTTTTCACAAAAAATCCCTTTCATCTTTTTTTATCTTAATTCTGTTCCTATAAAATACAGGCGTCAAGCCAAAGGATGGAAAGTTCTCAAAGCCTGTGAAGCTTTAGAGAAAGTCTGGCGCATAAGAATGGCTAATCAGCAAAAAATTGAAAATGTATTTTATTTGCAGAGGGTATTTTAACAAGAGAGCTCTTATCTAAAAGTTTCGCTTCTTTTCCTGTCCGTGGTATACTTTCAAAAAATTTGGACCAGGTCATCAATCTCTCATGATTCAAGGACGGTTTGTTGTTTTTATCCTCGGCATTTTCTTAAGTATTTTGTCTGTTGCCATGGCTATTCCCGCTTTAATGGATCTTCTGTACCGAGATCCTGATTGGGTGTATTTTGCTGAATCAGCGACGATTACAGGATTTGTAGGAATTTTGCTCGCTCTTGGCTTTCGGTCTGAAGAGGAGCCGATCTTTGAAGTGAGAGAAACTTTTATTTTAACGGTTTCCAGTTGGGTGATGATTTCAGCTTTTGCCTCCCTTCCGTTTATTCTTTCAAGTGCAGCCCCAACGTTCACAGATGCTTTTTTTGAAGCTATCTCTGGTTTGACAACGACAGGGGTGACTGTTTTTAGAGATCTTGACTATGCTCCGCCGGGAATTTTGTTGTGGAGGGCACTTTTGCAATGGCTTGGTGGAATTGGGATTGTTGTGATGGCGATGACCATTTTACCTGCTCTTAAAATTGGCGGAATGCAATTGTTTAGAAGCGAATTTTCCGATCGTTCAGAAAAATATTTTCCTCGAGTTTCTCAAATTACCTCGGCTATTCTTTCGACCTACCTTTTAATGTCGGCTCTTTGTGGTATAGCCTATTGGTTAGCAGGAATGACGCCCTTTCAATCCATTTGCCTGATGATGTCGACGGTTTCAACGGCAGGATTTGCGACATCAGATCTTTCCTTAGGTTATTTTGATGACATATGGATAGAAAGTATTGCTATTGTTTTTATGATTATGGGAAGTATTACTTTACTTCTTTTTACCCGCCTTTTGCACGGAGATCCAAAACCTCTTTTCCGAGATTCACAAGTTCGTGTTTATGTTTCTTTGATCGCTGTAACCTCAGCGCTTATGGCGGTTTGGTTGTGGTGGACGGATCAATACGATTCTCTTAATGCCTTACGTTATGGAACCTTTGCTGTTGTTTCCATTGCTTCAACAACAGGCTTTACAACGGCTGATTTTAATACCTGGGGAAGCTTTGGCCTGATTTTTCTTTTTCTGCTGATGTTTGTGGGGGGATGTACAGGATCAACGGCGGGAGGCATTAAAATTTTCCGTTACCAAATTCTTTTTAAAGCGGCAAAACAACAAATTTTACAGCTCCGACGTCCCCATGGCGTCTTTGTTCCCCTTTATAATGATCAAAGGTTGAAGGAAACGGACTTTATGTCAGTCTTAGCTTTTTTCGCCCTTTATATTTTCTGTTATGCAGCCTTAGCCTTAAGTTTTGCTCTCTGCGGGCTCGATGTCATTTCAAGCCTTTCTGGAAGCGCAACTATTTTAGGAAATGTAGGGCCCGGTTTAGGAGCTCAAATTGGTCCCTCAGGTAATTTTGGAACCCTTTCAGAAACAGCTAAATGGCTGACTATATTTGGTATGCTGCTCGGTCGCTTAGAGCTTTTAACTTTGTTAATCCTTTTTACCCCTCATTTTTGGCGGACTTAATCTTCTTAAACCCTACCATTTACTAGATCTTCCCCCTCGTAAGAACGATACGTAGGAAATGAATAAGACGCATTCCCATTGTTTTTATTTTCCAAACGTTGAAAAATTTTTCTAACGTCACCATTAATAGCTGCTTTGTCTATTTGACAACCAAATACTCCTGTGAATTGTTCCCAATCAGAATATTCATCAACCTGAACCCAAAAAGAGTATTTACTTATATCTGATGTTACATTAAAAATTTTTGTAAATAAAAATTGATTAGGCGCATTCGATTTTAGGCATGGGAGGAAAAGCTCGAGAACTCCCTCCATATACCAGCAGCAAGAAGAATAATCTCTCTCAGTTTGAGAGGAAGTTATTATAGAAATTACACTAAAACTTTTTATATTATAAACTTCAAATACATCTAATAATGCTTTTTTTATCTGTTCTTTTTCCTCATTTTCACCCTCATTCTCAGCCGTTGTGTTTATCAGCTGCCTCTGTTTTTCGGTCTCCTTCGCATTCTCCTCCTTTTTTATTGGTATGCTCCTCCGAAGCTCTTCGCCGCCACCCCTAAATACTTCATTAAAATCGCCTATTTTATAGGTAGCAAATGAAAATTTCGTTGATGAAATAAAAAAAGTAAATAAAAAAAATAAACAGCTTCTCATTTTATACCTCAATGATATTGAAAAATTTTTGAAGATTTTATTATACCACTTTTTGGGAATTTTGAAAAAATTATTTAGACATTTTCCTATGAAAGATAGGCTTATTTGAAGGGTACGGACCCAGAAAAAATTGGCGCGCCCGAAGGGATTCGAACCCCTGACCTTTGCCTCCGGAGGGCAACGCTCTATCCAACTGAGCTACGGGCGC
>JAIEOZ010000264.1 GCA_019750035.1 Alphaproteobacteria bacterium
CTTCCAGGAGATATAGAAGGAATTCACTACCCTGAAGTGAGTGAGTTTAACAATAGCCAACAAAACTATAGTGTGCTGGATGGCTTTATTGAATCACAAAACACGTATGATGCCTCCAATACTCTCGTTGCCTCCCAAAAAAATGATTGGTTTGTTAAAGTTGAAAAACTGAATCAAAAAGGAGAGGTCATTCCTATTCGAGGGTATTACACTCTTTTAAAGCGAGCGATAAATACCCTTGAAG
The DNA here is from genome assembly GCA_019750035.1 of Alphaproteobacteria bacterium. Classification (GTDB taxonomy): domain Bacteria; phylum Pseudomonadota; class Alphaproteobacteria; order UBA9655; family UBA9655; genus UBA9655. Next base: position 245 of record JAIEOZ010000264.1, read on the forward strand.
GGGTTGAAACTCTTGCGACAAGCTCTTACGACTTTTTCTCAGGGCAAATTATTCAAAAAGAGACAACTAACTACAATTCCCGAGGGCAGCTCGAAATGTGGTTACAAGAAACAACCTATGGGTATCAAAAATACCCTCTTCTTGGTGCCCTTAATATGCTTTCAACCGTTGTATTGAGCATGACACAAGTTCAGGAAAACGAAAGTACGGCTGTTTCTACTTGTTATACGACAAGGCTAAAGCCTTGGGAAAGGATTCTTGGAGAGGGGTCTCCTTCCCTCTCTATCCTTTCCACTAATGATTGCTATCAATGGCTAGGAGGGAATGAAAATCCTAATTTTACAGCTTGGGATGAAGATCAAGTTCCGGGATCAGATTGGCAAAGAGGATCTGCCGTGACGGCAATAACCAATCAAGGTCTTTGCCTCGAAGTGCAAGATATCATGAACAAGTATGCTTCAAGTCTTTATGATAAAAACTATCAATATCTTATTGCTAATTTTTCAAATGCAAGAATTTTAGAAGATGAAGCTGACTATCTTGGTTTTGAAGCGTATGAAGAAGATCGCGGTTGGAAAATGATGCCTTCTAATGAGTCTTGGAGTCTTTATCTGGACTCCTCAACATCTCATACAGGCAAAAAGAGTCTGAAGTTATCAGCTTCAACCACAGGAAATAATGCGCTAGAAAAAAAATTTAATCCTCTTACTCAAGACACTAAATATCTTTTTACCTTCTGGTATAAAACTGGACAGAACTTTTCTCAAAGTGATGAAGAAGCAGGGTGTAAAATTACCTTGTCTCAGAATGGAGGAGAGGTTCATCAAATATTTCTTTCTTTTGAGGATACAGAAGAAGAATGGAGCTACATCAGCCATGCCATTGACCTGAAGCCATATGTTCAGGATGGAATCATAGAAATTAGTATTAGTCTCTATAATAAAATGAATTTTGATGTTTTTCTAGATAATTTAAGATTTTCTCCCTTTTTAGGAGATTTCTCTGGCAGTATTTACAGTAGTTCCTACGGCCTTTTAACAGCTTCTATTGGGCCTAATATGGAAACTTTTCGAAACATTTATGATAATTTTCAATTGCCTGTTGCTACGGTGGGACCGGACGAAAACGTAAGTGGAATAACAGTTCAATACTACTCCCGACAGAAGAGTGATACCTTCTCCCCAACTTTCCCAAATGCCAATATCATCATATCAGGCATGGAAAAAGGATTTTACAGTGATTTTAGACGAGACGGTACCTATAAACTTCATTGGACTACAGATGAAGTAAACCAGTGGTCTATTGATGATGGTACCTTGCTCCATACAGGACTTGAAGTTGGAAAGATCTGCCTTAATACTCCTCTTATTGATAGAAAATACGCGGCCTATGTCATTGCCAATCCCCGAGAAAACATTACTCTAGGGATCTCTGTTGGTCAGGATATCAGTGTGCAGTGGAATCCCGCTACTCGTCAGTGGCAACTAAAAACAAGCCAAGAGACAATTGAGTCTTCTGAACAAATTCAAGGCATGCAGAGAGAATGGCTTTTAGCCATTTATGATAAGGTAGTTGTGTTTTTTGCGAATGGAGAAATGATATTTTCAACTCTTTTTGAAAATGACATCATAGGTAACTTTGGTCTTTTTGCTCAAAATACAGTAGATTTTTCTCGTATTATCTTAAGTAATGAATTCCAACTTAGTATTAGCTACTCTGACGGCGCTGGAAAGGAACGTCAGTCTCAGCTTTTGTTTGAAGAAGGAAGCGTCATTAATCAGCCGATATATGATTATTTAGGAAGAGCTGCTGTTTCGACAAAACCTGCAAAACTTTCTCCAACTGAGAATTATCTTCTTCTTTCTTATCGCCCAGACTTTGTAACTTCTCTTGACTGGGATACAGGAGTTATGACAGGTGAAGTGAGTACCTACTATTCCCCTGGGGGAGGTGGATCTTCTGATGATGAGGGATATCCTTATTCTCGCTCTCTTTATGAATCTTCCCCTCTTAATCGGGTTATTGAGCAAGGAATCCCAGGGAAAGATTTTGCAATCGTCGATCTTAGTACGACAACGCCTGAAGAAAGACATACAACAAAAATTTCCTATTTCGCCAATAGAAAGAGCGATGGATTCATGAATTGGCTACCAGAGGGCCAATATTTTGTGACGCAAACCATCAATTCAGATGGCAACCTCTCTTTAAGTTTGACAGATCAAAGTGGAAACCTTGTGGGACAAGGAACCTTGGTAGATAAGGAGACTAAAAAATACAACATGACGTCCTATCAAGGGTTTTATACAAATGTAGGAAAGAAGACGTTAACGTTTTTACCGAACTATTATGATCCTCCTAACGCAGATTATAAAGACAAATGGTAGATGATAACAGACTTCGATATGCTGGCTTGCGCCATAAGCAGTGAAGGCCCCGATATTGGAAAAGGGGAAACTGTGTACGACCTTTCCGGGGCCGGACGGTTTTCTCAGAATGCAGAAGGTCGTGATAAAGGATACTACAGCTATGCTAAGTATGATGAAATTGGACGTCTTATTGAAGATGGTATTCTTGAAGGAATATGGGATCGTGAGCAACTTCGAGACTACGCAAAGAATGACCCCTCCTGGCCAACGACTTCTTCCACATGGGGAAGAAAACTGACCTATGATGGAGATGGCTCTAATCCCTATTTAATGTCACGTCTTATCTCAGTTGTTGTTCACGGAGACCTTGAATCCCAAGAAGCCTCAAATCAGCAGACTTTTGATTACAACATTTCTGGGAATATTATAAAGCAAACTCTCGAGATTTTTAAAGATAACGCTTCTTATTCTACGTTCTATAATTACAATAATAAAGGGAACCTCATCCAGGTCATCTATCCATATGCTACAAATGAAGCCTCTCCATCAGAATACACCTATACATACAACCAGGGCGGGGTTTTACAATCCATCTATAGCCCCACAAACAATACTGAATATGCTTCTTACATTTATAATGCAGATGGAAGTTTGCAGACTGAAACACTTGTAAATTCCCTTCCTGCAAAAGTAGAAAGGACATATCAATATATTTCTCCTGGTTGGGTTAAGAAAATTGCAGACAGTTATTATATCCAGGAGATGTACTATACAAAAGATGGGAATGGAAATCCCGGTTATTATACAGGTCTTATCGTTGAAGAACAGTTTAATATCCTGAAAACAGCTCCCTCTACCATTACACCTTCTTACTCTTATCGGTACACCTATGACTGTCTAGGTCGCTTAATCACAGCTGAAAATAAAACAAACGAACAGGTCAACTCTCAATGGAGCATTGGACTTAATAATGAGCCCATTACATACGATAGTAATGGAAACTTTCTTCAGCTTAAAAAAGGCGATATTCAAAAAGACTACACGTACAATCCTGGCACCGATGAAGTCAAAAACACAACAGGAGATCAGAACGAAGGTTACGCGTATAATCTTATAGGAGCTACAACAGCAGCTGAAGAAAAAGGTATCAGCTCTATCCTTTATAATCGTGCAAGCGGGAAGGAAACCCTCATCACAACAGTCTCAGACGAAATAAGGTTTGAATATAACAGTAATAATCAACGTATCCTTAAATCTTCAACAGCTCTTTCTAAACTCTATCTCCATGGTCTTAACGCCAGTCCTCTCATAGAGAAGATCAAACAAGAGCTCTTACCTGAATACGCAGTTCTCTACGTTTACGGCAACAACGGACTGATTGGCTTTATAAGAGATAATATGTTTTATCTTGTCCTTTCCGATCGTCAAGGATCGAATCGTATTCTTCTCAATCAAGACGGTATCATTGAAGCAGCTTATACCTACTTGCCTTTTGGTGGGTTTATGGATGAACCTGACGATCTAAAAAAGCTAATGTCTTATTTTTACACCTCACAAGAATGGGACGAAGAAACGAAGCTTTATAATTATAAAGCACGCTTCTATGATCCAGAGGCAGGAAGATTTTTTTCTACAGATGCTGCAGGAGAATCTGCGAGTCCGTACATTTACTGCATTAATAATCCGATCATGTTTACAGATTTTTCTGGAAATCATCTCTCTGGAACTAAAGAAGCTTGGATAACAATTGGTTTAGGTGTGGGAGCTGTGGGGCTCGGTATAGTCATAACCATCTTTACGGCAGGGGCTGCTGCTCCCATCGCTGTGACAGGCGCTCTTGCAGCTGGAGCTCTTGTAGGAGCTGGGGCATCCAGTACGATATATAGTAGTACTCATACTAACAACTGGAATGCGAAGGATTGGGCAGTAGCCACCACTATAGGAGGCGTTTCTGGTGCAGCAGGGGGAGGCCTAGGAATGGCTTGGGGAGCGACTGCCAGTGCTGCAGCGAGTTGTGTTGAAAATCTTGCACTAAAAAGTGTTATTAGTATAGGTGTTGGAATTGTGAGTGGGGCTGCGGGTGATTCTACTGTAAATGTTTTAGGAACACTAGCCTATAATGGGATAAGTGGGGCTCCGCTTGAATCAGGATTAGGAGTGGCTGCTATAGGAGGCCTTATTGGAGGTAGTATAGGGGGAGGGTTAGGTGGACTTGGTGGGTTCTTCAAAGGTCTTAGAGGACTAGATGCGGAATCTAAAGAACTTTTTGAAGAGATGCCTCTTTTTAATGCTGCGGAGGATCGAGCAAGAGCTGGAATTGCAGGTGCACCGAGACACGAAGGAGGAGCCGTGGGAATTTGGAATAAACGTTCAGGAGAAATAAACTTGGGACGACATACAGAACCCATACTTAATCCAGAAACTGCTACTATCGAAGAAAGGGCATTCGGTCCCTCTCATGCCCAGTTAGCCAGAGATCAATATGGAGTAACGGAAACTATTAGAAATACCGACGCGGGACCAAGAGCCACCTATCCCAATTTAAAGGGATTCAACATACGAAAAACTGGCCCAAACAGTATAGATATTGGGTTTAATTCGCTGACTTTGAATGGCTACGAACATGGAGAAAGAGCGCTTCTTAACTCATCTGCACAGAGAATGCAAATTCTCTCAGGTCTCAGATCTGCAGGAATAAGAGTTAGCGGTTTTTTAAATAGAGGTATGGAGCGATCTGCCTCAGAAACGTTTTTTTCTTTGTTCTTGAAAACGCCATTACCTTAGCTTTAAATTCTTACAATGTAGAAAGCTAAATTTCATTTAAATAGAGCCAGATAAGATTTTTGATCAAAAAGACAGGAGATATTTATTGATTAATAATTAAAAAAATGTTAGAAAATATTATCATGTACTAGCGATAAGGATTTATTACTATGAAGAGGTTTTCATGTAAAAAAGCATATATTTTTTTATCCTTGATTTGCAGTAGTTTTATCTTGAATTCTTCTTTTGTAACCGCGATGGACTCCGAAGAAAATTTTAATTCAGAAACTTGGCCACTCCAGAGAACTCCGGCTCTTTTTCCTCAAAGGGAGGGCCCCTCTCTTCAAATATCTTCTTCAAAAGATCTTGAGGAGGAACAATCTTTAATAATCTCTTCTAAAAAAAAGAGTTTTCAAAAAGATCAAGAAAAATTAGTTAGTTATATTTCTAAACTTCGCCAGCATAACATAGAGGTAGAAAGTACAATTATAGCTGATGAAAAAAGAGTAAGGTTAGTTTTTGGGTCTACAAGTTGGCTTTGGACTGTATTTAATGATTATACACCTGTATTTAATTATTTTCCCCGTATGCAGACTTTATCGATCTCTCTTGAGATGCCTCATCAAGACCTTAGCTTGGGAGAACTTAAAAGTGCAATCAACGTAGCTAGAAACAACTTTTACTTAATTCAGATCGTTTCTAAACACTCAGAATTTGGAATATTTCGAGAAGAAAGAGATCAGCTTCAAATTTTACTAGAAGCACTTACGCTTCGTAATTCATTAATAAAAGGAAAAGCCAAAACTTTTACCTATAATTTTCTGTTTAATACCAATTCTAAAGTGGAAGATGCTATTTCAGAAGGCTTAAAAAAAGCAGATTCACTTGAAACGTTCAATGTATGCATCAATAGAGAACTTGGAAAAAAAGTTATCGAAAACATTAGGGAAAATAAATCTATTAAGTCGGTTCAATTTTCATTCTACTATAGAATTTTAGCTCCTGATGAAGTTGATAATCTAACTTATTTTATTGTTAACTCTCCTTCTTTAAAATCTTTGGATTTAACAGTTTCTCTTGATGCTTCGTTGTTAATGAGCTTAGCTAATGCATTAAAATATGAACCCCTTTCTTTAGAAAAATTAGCATTACGCTTAGCTAAAAATTCAGGCTCAGAACAACAAGCTATGGAAGAAGCAACTGCAAGTTTTTTTGAGGCTCTTCAAGTTAATAAGAGCTTACGCGTTTTGTATTTTGGACTTCCTGTTTCTCTCGTTCACACTAAAATTCTTGGAGACAGCCTTAAGTACAACACTACACTAAAAGTACTAGCTGTGCCTGGCAGAGAGATAGGAGATGAGGGAGTAACATATCTAGCTGAGAGACTAAGAGATAATACTTGTTTGAATGAAATGGACATCGCTGTAAATGGTATTTCAGATTATGGAGCAGATATTCTACTTGATTTATTAAATGTAAATAAAACCTTAACAACTTTTCATCTTAGAGGAAATACGATGAGCGATTCAAAAAAAGAAGAAATTAATCAAGTTCTGCGAGAAAGACGTATCTCTATTGATTAGTTTGAGAAAGCGTGTGTTCATGAAATGTATGCATGGCAGATGCACTTAGAACTGCGTAAAATCAAAAATTTAACAATTAAATTTTTTCTAAAACAGTGTTAAAATTTTCATTTTTACCCGAGTTGTGTTTAAAGGGATG
>JAIEOZ010000129.1 GCA_019750035.1 Alphaproteobacteria bacterium
CGTGACCCGCAGGGATCTTACGACGGCTGCTTCCTTCCGGACCTGACCGGGTTGATAAGGCCTACGTCCACAAACCAACCCCTCTTCAATCTTATAGCAAACAAAGTAGGGGGGAGAGCAAGAGGAATATGAAAATTTGTCATTTGTCTTTGAAGAGAGCTATATTTTCTTTAATTTTCTTGAGCGAAATTTTCGAGAAACCATTTCTAGGTTGACGCATGGAATCACGAAAGGCATCCTGTTGAGAAGAGGATATTAAAACAGGAAATTAGTGATGAAAAGTACGGCTGTGCAGTCGTTTTCGGAGGATCAACTTCAACCCATGGCTAATGCGATTCGGGTTCTTACGATGGATGCCGTTGAGCACGCCCAATCCGGCCATCCAGGAATGCCGATGGGAATGGCAGATGTTGCAACAGTTTTGTTTGCAAAATTCTTAAAGTTTGATGCCTCTGTACCCGAATGGTGTGATCGAGACCGATTTGTTTTATCAGCCGGGCATGGATCCATGCTTCTGTATTCCCTATTATACCTGACCGGCTACCAAGATATGACCCTTGAAGAAATTAAGAACTTTCGCCAATGGGGCAGCCGTACCGCAGGTCATCCTGAATATGGGGAAGCAGAGGGGATTGAAACCACGACAGGTCCCTTGGGTCAAGGACTTGGAAATGCTGTGGGGATGGCTCTGGCTGAAAAAATGATGAGCGCCGAATTTGGAAAAGAGCTTGTTGACCACAAAGTTTATGTGATCGTCGGAGATGGATGCTTGATGGAAGGAATTTCCCATGAAGCCATCTCTTTTGCAGGTCACCTCTGCCTGAATAATCTGATTGTTCTTTTTGACGACAACCAAATTTCAATTGATGGCCCTACTAACCTAGCCGTTACGGATAATCAACGTTTGCGGTTTGAAGCCTCTCATTGGGAGGTTATAGAGATTGATGGTCATAACTTTGTCGAAATTGAAGCCGCTCTTCAGAAAGCTCAAACCGCAACAAAGCCTGTTTTTATTGCGTGCAAAACACAGATTGCCAAAGGATCTCCCCATAAAGCAGGAACAGCTGCTGTTCATGGCTCACCCTTAGGGGAAGAAGAAGTTCGAGCAACCCGTGAAAATCTTAATTGGTCTTACCCTGCTTTTGAAATCCCAGAAACTATTTTATCGGCGTGGTATGAAGTTGGGAGAAGGAATAATGCAAGGTATAAGGCATGGGAGAAGCGCCTCTTTCAAAATGTAAACAGAGTTGAATTCGAACGGCGGATGAAGAAAGCGTTACCCCATAACTGGAAGAAACCTATTCAAAATCTTCTTGAAACATTTGTCGCTCAGAAAACAAGTGTCGCAAGTCGCCAATCCTCTCAGATGATTTTAGATGTCCTTGCTGCTGAAATTCCTGAGCTTGTGGGAGGATCAGCTGACCTGACCGGTTCAAATAATACAAAAGCTAAAGATATGATATCCATTCATCCGAACAATTTCAAAGGACGTTATATCCACTATGGGGTACGGGAGCACGGTATGGCTGCAGCCATGAACGGAATGGCTCTTCATGGAGGACTCATTCCCTATGGAGGAACATTTTTAGTCTTTACGGATTATTGCAGACCAGCGATTCGTTTGGCAGCTCTTATGGGTATTCGCGTGATTTATGTCATGACCCATGATTCCATTGGCCTGGGAGAAGATGGACCAACCCACCAGCCCATCGAACATTTAGCCGCTTTAAGAGCCATCCCTAATCTTCAGGTTTTTCGACCTTGCGATGCAGTGGAAGTTGGAGAATGCTGGATGCTCGCGCTTGAATCCACAAATTCTCCTGCTGTTCTCGCTTTAACACGCCAAAAGCTTACTCTTTTACGTGAGGAAGTTTCCCATAATTTATCCGCGCAAGGAGCCTATATTTTAAAGGATGCCAAAGGAGCTCGAGAGGTTACACTTCTTGCATCGGGCTCTGAAGTGGAAATTGCCCTTAAAGCTCAAGAGATTTTAGAAAGTAAGGGTGTTCACACAGCTGTTGTTTCCATGCCTTGCTGGGAGCTTTTTGAAAAACAAGATCAAACTTATCGAGACACTGTTTTAGGTAAGAACACATTTCGAATTGCTATTGAAGCGGCATCGCCTATGGGATGGGAAAAATATGTGGGAGAAAAGGGTATTACGTTAGGATTAAATCATTTTGGAGCCTCTGCTCCTTATGAAGTTCTCTATCAGAAGTTCGGTCTTACGGCTGAGAACGTTGTCAAAATTGTTGAGAGGAGAAAGCATGACGTGTAAAGTTTCTATTAATGGATTTGGTCGTATTGGGCGCCTTATTTTACGTGCGATACTTGAGAGCCGACGCTCAGATATTGAGGTTGTTGCAATCAATGACTTAGGATCTATCGCAGAGAGTGCCCATCTCTTTAAGTACGATTCGGTCCATGGACCTTTCCCTGGTACGGTGGAAATTCGGGATGATGGACTTAAAATTAATGACCACTTTATTAAAGTTCTTGCCATTCCTAATCCAATGATTTTGCCTTGGAAAGAATTAGATGTTGATGTTGCTATGGAATGTTCTGGCCGTTTTACAAAGCGAGAAGATGCAGCCGCACATTTACACGCAGGAGCCAAAAAAGTTCTTATTTCTGCTCCTGCTGAAGGAGCAGACCTAACTGTTGTGTGGGGCGTGAATCATAAGGAGCTCAAACCGCACCATAAAGTCGTTTCAAATGCTTCTTGCACAACCAATTGCCTGGCTCCCATCGCGTATATTCTTCATAAAACAATTGGTATTGAGCATGGGTTTATGACAACCATCCATTCTTACACCGGTGATCAACGGCTTGTAGATACGCTTCATAAGGACTTGCGTCGAGCAAGAGCTGCGACTCTTTCCCTTATCCCCGCCTCAACGGGTGCCGCTAAAGCTGTCGGGTTAGTATTGCCTGAATTAGCAGGAAAACTGGATGGAACAGCCGTACGTGTCCCTACGCCCAATGTATCCTTGATAGACTTAAAGTTCGTGTCAAAACGTCCTACTTCTAAAGATGAAATTAATAAGGAAATAGCTGAGGCTGCAGAGGGAGAATTGAAGGGCATTTTAGCCGTTAATGATGCGCCTCTCGTTTCAATTGATTTTAACCATGATCCCGCAAGTTCCATCTTTGATTTAGCAGAAACTCACGTTATAGAAGAAAAATTCTGTCGTATTTTATCATGGTATGATAATGAATGGGGCTTTTCCAACCGTATGGCTGATACGGCCGTCGCTATGGAAAAGGTGTAAAACTCGGCGCTTTATAGGGTATAAATATAATTGGTTCCTTTTGAGTCCAAGGTGTTTGATCGACTTGCCACCCTCCACCTAATGATTTGTAAAGAAGAACAGAGTCTGTGGCGAGAGACGTTTGACTTTGCGCCATAAGAAGTGCATCTTCTTGTAAGTCAATCTCATTTTGAAGAACAGTAATATAATTAAGTAAGCCAGCATTGAAACGTTGTGTGCTTAATTCTAATGCTTTATGACTAAAATTATAAGATTCTTTTAGTACTGTATAACGCTTAGCTTCATTAGCGTAGCTAACAAGTGAATTTTCAACGTCTTCAAGAGCTTTCAAAAGCGTCTCTACGTATTGATGATAACTCTGATCTTTTGTACTCACTGCCTCATAAATATTTGCTCTTACACGACCAAAATCGATAATGCTCCAAGAAAATTGAGGCCCTATCGTATAGTATAGACTGCGAGGACTGATAAAGTTTCTTGTCAAATTACTTTGAAACCCAGGCGTTCCTGTAAAGGTTACTTTAGGAAAAAGATCTCCCATAGCAACACCAATTTGAGCTGTCGATGCAGCTAAAGTTCGTTCAGCTTCGCGGATGTCGGGTCGGCGAAGAAGAAGCTCAGAAGGAAGTCCTGCAAAGATTTCAGATGACAGCTCAGGAATAGGTTGAACGGGTAATAGAAGTTTATACAAACAAGTTGGAGGTCGTCCTGTTAAAACGGACAGACGGTGAATCGCAGTCTTGATATCTGTTTCAAAAATATAAATGGAAGCTTCTGCTTGATTTCGATCAGCTTCTGCTTGATTCAGGTCAATCTCAGTAACCAGTCCCGCACTTAAAAGATCTTCATTTAATTTACAAATAAGACTCCAAGCTTCAACAGATTTTTTTTCGATCTCTATTAATTTTTGTCGGCCACGAAGAGTGATGTAGTTGATCGCAACTTCAGCAATTAAGCTAAGCATTACGCTATGCATATCTTCTACCTGAGACTCTAAACTAGCTTCTGCTGATTCAATTCCACGTTGCAATCGACCAAATAAATCAATTTCCCAGCTTACAGATAACCCTAGATTAAAAATGTCAAAAAAGCGGGGTTGACCAATCCCAGGCGTTTGAAAAATGGGGGGAATATTAGGAGTAATAGCTGATATATTTGAAGTTGTATTTGTTGTGAGACTATTTTCGTTATTATTGTATGAACCCATACCATCAATCTCAGGAGAATAGGCTGCTTCTGCACCAAGGAGAGAAGCCCGTGCTTGACAAATTTGCGCAAATGCCGCTTTTAAATCATGGTTTGATTTTATAGTTTCCTCGACAAGTTGGGTAAGTATGGGGTCATTATAATTTTCCCACCAAACAACTTCCGACCAAATATCACGATTTTTATTTTGATTTTGCGGAGGAGCATTTTCCCATTTTTCAGGTACTTCCATAGAGGGTTTCTCATAATCAGGTCCGACTCTGCATGCAGAAGGCAGTAAAGAAAAAAAGAGAATAATTATCTTTTTCATTGTGAAACAGGATCTTTTGCAGAGGGGGCTGTTTTTTCAACCTGAATATAAACCTTAACAGCTTGGCCTAAAAAAGTATGTGCAACTTTAGGATCATAACTATACACAACTTGTAGAGCACGCATATCGTCACCCTTTAATGAGCTTACAGAGGTTATAGCAGGCTCAATATATTCAAACTTAAGATTCACGTGACTTTTAGGATTGCCAGGTATTATGGCAACGGCGGGCGCCTCTTTTTTTAAACGCCAAGCATTTTTCTCTTCTATATCTATACGGATATGGTATCGACTTACATCACCCATTACCATTAAGGGGGTGGACAATATTTCTGCAGGTGCATATTCACCTGGGTGAATATTAATTTGGATGATCTCACCATCGATAGGAGCTGTTATGGTATAAGAGTCAAGAATAACTTTTGACTCTGCAACCTGTGCTTCTGTGGCTATAATGTTGGCTCGAGCATTTTCAACACCCTTTTGTGCTGATAGAGCATTGTTTTGACGCGTTATGATTTCTTCTTTAGTAACGCCTCTTTTATCTTTGAGCTGGTTCACAAGGCTCAACTCATCTTCTGCAAATTTTAAGGCAGCTTCCGCCTGCCCTAAGGCCGTTATTGCAACTTTGACAATCGTTTTCTTTGCTATAAGATCTGCAGCTGCTTGTTGAGCATTAAGATTAAAAAGTGGCTGCCCTTTAAGAACAGCCTGCCCTTTTTTAACAAAAACTTGATTAACGGTTGAACCAACCATGGCTCCCACTTTAATATTTTCACTGGCCGGCTCAATAACGCCCGTTCCAATAATGAAATCCTCAAAAGGTGAATCGGATGGAGGTGGCGGAGATTTAGATGTATGGGGAGGTTTTTGATAAAGGTTAAAAATATAAGTCCCTCCTATGGCTCCGATAATGCTAGCAACAATAAAGAAATTATAGAGGTTAAATATTTTTTTATTCATTAATGAGCCATCCCTTTAGGCTTAGTTCTCATGAGTATTTACGTCTTTTACTGCTGCTTTTTCATTTTTTGCATTAGAGGCCAAAAGGTAACGATCTCATTGTTGTAAGGTATAAGAATAAGCTTAAGTGTTCAAGAGCGTTTATAAGATTAATTCAACCCAATACATTTTGAATGTAAATGTATTTTTTCTTAAAAAGAATATAAACACCAGTAGGATCTACAAATAACCTAAAAGAAAATCATGTTGATATTGTACCTATAACTGGATTGTTCCTCCCACTTTTATTTTTGGGGAAAGGAAAAATTTAGACTTCATCCCTCCTTTATGCAACACCGACCATCTTTAACCACTCTTCCTCAGTAAGAAGAGACACTCCAAGCTTCTTGGCAGTTTTTTCTTTTGAACCCGCCTCAGCCCCAATGACCACATAATCCGTTTTAGAAGAGACAGAACTTGATACTTTTGCCCCCAAACTTTCAGCTCGTACTTTTGCTTCCGCCCGTGTCATATGTTGAAGTGTACCCGTAAAAACGAGGGTTTTATTTGCAAGAAGGCTTGAAGAAGCTTGAGCTGGTTGCTCATCTCGTATGATAATTCCTTCTAAAAGCTTTTCTAAAACTTTAAGGTTATGTGGTTCGTCAAAAAAGGCTACTAAATCTGCAGAAACCTTGGGGCCAATTCCATCAATGGAAATTAAATCTGCATAGGCTTGGCTCTTAGGATTTTTAGCCTCAATCATGGCACTTTTCCAAACTTCATAAGACAAGTAATGACGGGCTAAAAGCTTAGCTGTGGTTTGTCCAACATGTAAAATGCCAAGAGCATAAATAAAGCGATGGAGAGGAGTGGTCCGCCGTGCTTCAATCGCTTTAAAAAGATTCTGAGCGGATAGAGATCCCCACCCTTCTCGAGTACGCAAGGGAGTCAAACTTTGTCGATCTCGTGATTCTAAGGTAAAAATATCTTGAGGAGAATGAATCAGGCCTTCTTTATAAAAAGCCTCAATCTGCTTTGACCCAAAACCTTCAATATCAAAAGCATCTCGTGAGATAAAGTGGCGCAAACGCAAAGTTGCTTGTGCGGCACACACAAGCCCTCCTATACATTTTCTCACAGCTTCTCCGGGAAGGCGTATGGCATGAGATCCACAAACAGGGCAAACATGCGGAAAGTTGAAAGGTTGCGATCCTTCAGGTCTTTTATCTAAAATAACGGACACAATTTGAGGAATAACATCCCCTGCTCGTTGAACAATAATCGTATCTCCCACGCGAATATCTTTACGGGCAATATCATCCTCATTATAGAGACTAGCTCGAGATACCACGACACCTCCCACGGTGACAGGCGCAAGCACCGCAACGGGGGTTAGTGCACCTGTACGCCCCACTTGAATCAGAATATCTTCAAGGTAGGTTTGAGCTTGTTGAGCTGGAAATTTATGGGCAAGTGCCCACCGAGGAGACCGTGCCGAGTATCCCATTCGATTTTGCCAATCAATACGATTTACTTTATAAACAATTCCATCAATGTCATAGGAAAGATGGGCTCTTTGCGCTTCTAATTCTCGATAGTACGCAATAATTTCTTCCTCACTTTTACAAAGACGGGCCAAGGGATTGACCATAAATCCCCAATTTTTTAGTTTTTCCAAAAACGCCCAATGAGTTCTCACATGAAATGGTTC
>JAIEOZ010000110.1 GCA_019750035.1 Alphaproteobacteria bacterium
AAAAGAACTGCTAATGTTAAAGCTACTGACTTCATTTTATTTTTCTCCATAAATATTAATACCTCTACATGAGGCGATCCGAATATGAGAGGAAAAAATCTTTTTGGCAAGAGAAATTTTTTTAGTATACAAGTAACTGAATTTTCTAACATATGAAGCAAAGAAAGACTGATGATTTTCATGAAAGAATTTTATATAGCCCCCTTTATTGAAGGATGGGAACAGGTGCAGGATTGATCATCGCCATTGGAGCGCAAAACGCCTTTGTGTTGAAGCAAGGTATTTTAAAGAACTACATTTTTATAACTGTCTTTATTTGTGCTCTGATTGACGCTTTATTGATTTGCGTGGGCGTGGGGGGTTTTGGTACGATTTTGACATCAAATATGCTCTTGTTAGCTACTGCACGTTGGGGAGGGGCCGCCTTTTTATTTTATTATGGATTCAGATCTTTTCGCTCTGTTTTTAAGACCGAATCCCTTCACCTTGAGACAAGTCGTGAGCGTCCCAGTTTAAAAGTAACGTTGACAACGATTCTTGCCCTGAGTCTTTTAAATCCCCATGTCTATTTGGATACAGTTGTTCTTTTGGGAAGTATTGGAGCTCAGTTTTGTCTTTCGGAACGACCTTTTTTTGTTTTAGGGGCAATACTCTCTTCTTTTGTTTGGTTTTTTGGATTGGGTTATGGAGCGAGTTATTTAGGCCCTTTCTTTCAAAAACCGCAATCCTGGAAAATTCTAGATTTTTTGATCGGATGCGTCATGTGGGCCATCGCTCTTTCTTTAGTTTTATGGACAGGAGAATGCGTGAGCATTCCTACAAAATAAGGTAAAAAAAAGGAGTGTGTATTTTCCTCTTGAAAATGAGAGGATCCTCGGTATGATAGCCCTCAGTTCAAATGCGGGCGTAGCTCAGGGGTAGAGCACAACCTTGCCAAGGTTGGGGTCGAGGGTTCAAATCCCTTCGCCCGCTCCAGTAAATTCATCGTTTCTGTAGCGTTTAATCATTCATTAACATCCTTAAGACTATAGTCAAACCATCGCAAATTCATTTAAAGAGTCAGGATTTTGAAGAGAAAATGGCTAAAATGGGTTTTCCCTCATCTATTTATCAAAACCTTTGGAGTCCTTTAATTTTTTTGTCATACTGTAAAAGTAAAATAAGAGAGAAGGCTCATGTCTGAAAAAAAACCCACTGACGAAGAACAGAAACAGAAAATTCTGGCCCATATTGCTCGTATGGTACAGCAGCAAGTTCCTCTCAATCTTCAAAAAGCCGCACAAACTTTTGCGGGATGCTATTATGCTAATGTCTCCCTTGAGGATTTGACAGAAAACTCTCTCAGTTCCTTAGTCACTTCTGTTTATGAGATATGGAATTTCAGCTTTGTTCGAACACGAGGACAAGCTAAAATACGTGCCTATGTAAAAACGAGAGAAATCAACGACAACTCTATTCCCCAAACCATTGTGGAAATTGTCAATGATAACATGCCTTTTCTCGTAGATTCAGTGACGGGAGTCATTAATAGCTTAGGATATTCAATTCATTTGGTCATTCACCCCGTGATGCAAGTGAAGCGTAACACAAATCACGAGCTTATTGATGTTGCGCAACACAACCACGAAAACGAAAATTATGAGTCTTTCATCCACTGTGAAATTTTAGAGCCTTTACCCCCCACAAAGCTCAAACTTCTTGAGCAAGAAATTGCTCGAGCTCTCGATGACGTCAGAGTTTCAGTAGAAGACTGGACACCCATGAGAAAACGCCTTCAATTGGCGATTAAAGAGTTAAAGAAATTCCCCCCTCCCCTTTCTAAAGATGAACTAGAGGAAACTCTTTTTTTCCTTGAGTGGATTGAAAACAATCATTTTACTTTTCTAGGGTTTTGCGAATATAAAGTTGCTCGGAGACAATCAACCATTGAACAAAGCCTTGTTCCTCAAGAGGGGCTTGGTATTTTAAAAGATCCTCTTAAACAGAGCATCACCCATATTTTTGAGGGAGTTGAGCTAACGCCTAGGAATAGGCAGTATATTACTGAATCTGACCCTCTGATTATTACAAAAACAACCCAAGCTTCTCTTGTTCATCGTCGAGACCCAATGGATTCCATTACCATTAAGCATTTTGATGAAAAGGGAACTGTTATTGGATTATACACGTTTATCGGGCTTTTTACCTCAGTTGCTTATAATCGAAGCGCACGAGACATTCCTCTTTTACGTCGAAAAGTTTCTCGAATTATTGCCCAATCGGGTTTTTCTGAACAATGGCATGATGGCAAGACACTTGTTCATATTTTAGAGTCTTTCCCAAGAGATGAGCTTTTTCAAGCTTCTGAAGATTGGCTCTTTGAAACGTGTATGGCCATTCTTCAGCTTCAAAATCGGCAACGTTTAACGCTTTTTATTCGTCCTGATAAGTTTGAGAGGTATGTCTCCTGCTTGGTATACATACCCCGTGAAGGATATGACAGCGCGCTCCGACGTAAAATAGGAGACATTCTGGAGCATGATTTAAATGGTCAAATGACAAATTGGCATGTTCAATTGGGCGAGCTTGCTTTTGCGCGGATTCACTTTACGCTTAGGCTCTTACATAAAGGAAGCTTATCCTATGATCTTCAAGGTATTGAAGATGAACTTATCGAAGCCTCTTTAACCTGGCGAGATCATTTATATAAAGCACTTTTGATGAATTTGGGTGAAGAAAAGAGTACGCGTCTCTTTGAGCGCTATGGTCTAGGGTTTAAGAAGGGATACCAAGAAAGGTTTACGGCAGACGAAGCTATTATAGATATCTTTGAAATGGAGCAGGCGTTTAGTCAATCCCGTCTAAGATCTCGCCTTAATCAGATTGAAGGACAAGATAATAGCAAGCTAAATTTTAAGATTTATTCTTTAGAAAAATCCGTATCCCTTTCTGATGTTCTCCCCGTTTTAGAGAATATGAATCTCAAGGTTCTGACTGAAATTCCCTTCCCAGTAACTCTTTCTGACGATCGAAAAGTATGGATCCATGATTTTGAGGTGCAAACACGTGAAGAGGATACAGTTGAACTCGATCGTATTCGCGAACATTTTTTAGAAGGATTCAGCCGTATTTGGCAGGAAGAAGTTGAAAATGATGGTTTTAATCGTCTTATTGTTCGAGCCAATTATACCTGGAGGGAATGTCAACTCATCCGGAGCTATGCAAAATATATTCGGCAGCTTCAGGTAACTTTTAGTCAAGTCTATATGGAAGAAGTTCTTGCCAAGTATCCGCTGATTTGTCATCTCATGATTCAACTTTTTACGTGTCAATTTGCTCCTGAGTGTAAAGAAGATCGAGAACGGGCCCGAGAAGAAATATTAAACAGAATAAAGACACTTATTGAAAGTGTTGATAACTTGGATGAAGACCGTATTTTAAGCAAATTTGTTAATGCGATTCAATCTACCTTACGAACAAATTATTACCAGTTTAGCGGAAATAATCCAAAACCCTACATCTCATTTAAAATTGATTGTTCAGGTATTGATGAAATGCCTTTACCCAAACCTATGTATGAGATTTTCGTTTATTCCTCCCGCCTAGAAGCGATCCACTTGCGAGGAGGTAAAGTTGCTCGTGGAGGTATTCGTTGGTCTGACCGCAAAGAAGATTTTCGAACTGAAATCTTGGGGCTCATGAAGGCCCAAACGGTAAAAAATTCGGTTATTGTGCCTGTGGGATCAAAAGGAGGGTTTATCGTTAAGCGCCCTCCCCCACGGGAAGACAGGAACGCTTTAAGAGAAGAAGTTGTCGCTTGCTACCAAATCATGATGTTTGGCCTTCTCGATCTTACAGATAATATCTTAGAGAAAAAAGTAATTCCACCCCTTGATGTTGTACGATGGGATGATGATGATCCTTATTTGGTTGTAGCTGCTGATAAAGGAACATCCACCTTTTCTGATTATGCAAATCAAATCTCAGTTGATTATAACTTTTGGCTAGGAGATGCTTTTGCCTCAGGGGGTTCGACGGGATATGACCATAAGAAAATGGGAATTACAGCCAAAGGGGCGTGGGAATCTCTGAAACGTCATTTTCGGGAAATGGGAATTGATGCCAATAGAGAGAAAATTACGGCTGTAGGCATTGGTGATATGTCAGGAGACGTTTTTGGCAATGGCATGCTTCTTTCCCATCATTTAAAACTTGTAGCCGCTTTTAATCATATACATATTTTTGTTGATCCTTCTCCTGATCCTGAGAAAAGCTTTCAGGAGCGTAAGCGTCTTTTCGATCTCCCCCAATCCACGTGGGCTGATTATAATCCTGCGTTGATTTCACGAGGTGGGGGTGTTTTTGATCGTAATGTTAAATCCATTTTCGTAACTCCCGAAATGAAGGCCCTTTTTGACATTAAAGAAGATCATCTGACACCATCTGATTTAATTCAATATATCTTAAAGGCATCTGTCGAGCTTTTATGGTTTGGAGGAATTGGAACCTTTATTAAAGCAAAAAGCGAAACAAACATTGATGTTGGAGATCGCGTTAATGACTCGCTTCGTATTAATGGCATTGATGTTCGAGCCAAAGTTATTGTTGAAGGCGCTAATTTAGGGATCACTCAACTTGGTCGAATTGAGTATGCTAAAAATGGGGGACGTCTTAATACCGATGCCATTGATAACTCGGCAGGTGTCGATACTTCAGATCACGAAGTTAACATTAAAATTCTTCTGCACCAAGCTATGATAAAAACCGGTTTATCTTTAGAAAAACGTAATATCTTACTTCAGCAAATGGAAAATGATATAGCTCGTTTGGTTTTAGAAGATAATTTTTGGCAAAATCAAGTTATTAGTCTTTCTCGAAGTCAAGGCCTTCGGTTGCTAGATGAGCAAGCTCGTCTTATGCGAGATTTAGAAAACGAGGAGCTTTTAAATCGCTCTCTAGAAAATCTTCCTGATGAAGTGGAAATTTCTCGCAGAATGGCAGACAAACAAGGCTTAACACGCCCTGAACTTGCTGTTTTATTGGCTTATGCCAAGCTTTCCTTAAAACAGCAGCTCATTCAATCTGAACTTCCGGATCTAGACATTTTACAACCGAGGCTTTTAAGTTATTTTCCTGAGCATCTTCAGCATGTTTATAAGGATGAAATTTTAGCCCACCCCTTAAGACGAGACATTACAGCCACAATTCTTACAAATAGTATTGTGAATCGAATGGGCATTACTTTTGTTCATGAAATGAAACGTCAGCTAGATGTTGAAGGGGCTGATGTGGCGCGCTCCTATTTAATTGTGAGGGATTTACTGGATCTTGTCTCACTTTGGCGCGACCTAGAGACAATGGAAAACCTTCCAACAACTTTTCAGACTGAACTCATGCTCAGTATTTATGAAAGTGTTAAGCGATTTACAGATTGGTTTTTAAGATTTAAGTTAGAGAACTTTGATATTAGTGGCATGCTTAATTACTTTAAAGAAGACTTTAAAATTGTGCGTGAAGCCCTTCCCTCTTTGTTTACCCTACAACAGAAGCAAACCTATGATGAAAAATGTCAAAAATATGAACACTTAGGTATTTCCCCTTCCTTGAGCGAAAGGCTTATCGCCTTAGAACCGCTTATTTCTGTCCCAGATATGATTATTCTTAGTAAAGAAACAAAGATTGAGGTTCAACAAGTTGCACGTATTTATTTTGCTATTGGTCAGCTGCTAGGACTTGAATGGCTTCGTAAGACAGCGCTTTCTCTTGCTGGGGAAACCCATTGGCAACAAGGAGCTGCCAATGCGATCGTAGAAGATCTATATACAAATCAAAGAATACTCACAAAACGTATTTTAAAAAGTGGAAAGTCTTTAGACCATCTTCTTATGGAAGATGGAACACTAGCGCCAAACGTTATTCATACGTCTTCGATTGAATCTATTCTTTTGGATTTGAGAAATGCCTCTACCGTCGATTTTGCTATGCTGACCGTTGTCAATCGTCAGCTACAAATGCTTGCTCAAACAGTATGAAGCCTTTTGGTCTGTATATTCATTGGCCATTTTGCTTGTCGAAATGCCCGTATTGTGATTTTAACAGTCACGTCAGAGAGAGCATTGACCAAAAAAGATGGCGGACGGCTCTTTTGAAGGAACTGGAAGAAGCCGCTCAAAATCAAGAAGAAGCTATTCTTGTCAGTATCTTTTTTGGAGGGGGAACGCCTTCTCTTATGGATCCTGAAACGGTTGGGGCCCTTCTTGAAAAAGCAAAGTCCTTATTTCCTACCATCGATCCACTTGAAGTCACTCTTGAGGCCAATCCCAGCACGGTTGAAGCTGAGAGGTTTAAAGCTTTCTACGAGGCTGGGATCAATCGCCTTTCTTTGGGTATTCAATCATTAGAGGATAAGGCTCTCTCTTTTTTAGGTCGACGCCATTCAGCAAAGGAAGCGCTTCAAGCCCTAAAGATTGCAGCCACCTATTTTCCTCGATTTTCTTTTGATTTAATTTATGCACGGCCAGAGCAAACACGCAAAGCTTGGACGGCAGAATTACAGGAAGCCTTAACCTATACTAACGGCCATCTTTCCCTCTATCAGCTCACGATTGAACCCCAAACTTCTTTTGCAACCCGTTTAGAGAGGGGAGAAAAAATGACCCTCGAAGAGGGGCCAGCTGCCACTCTTTATAAACTGACAGAAGAAATTATGGAGAAAGCAGGCCTTCCTTCCTATGAAGTTTCAAATTATGCTGCTCCTTCGCAAGAGTGTCGCCATAATCTTCTCTATTGGAATTTTGAAGATTATATAGGTATCGGACCGGGTGCCCATGGTCGTCTTACGCGCAAGGGAATCAAGTGGGCAACGTCTCGCTATAAAACACCTGAGATGTGGTTGAAAACTGTGGAGAAGGAAGGGCATGGCCTTCAGACGTCTTCTCCTCTTTCCCAACAAGAAAGACTTGAAGAGTTAACTTTAATGGGGCTTCGGCTGACAAAAGGGCTGGACATTAAGCGTCTCACGCAAGAAACGGGTCTGCGTGCAGAGGAAGCCTATGGGGCACATTGTCTTAGCCTTCTTGAAAAAGAAGGCCTTTTAAAAAAAACGCCAACCCATCTCATTCCCCAATTTTCAGGACGACTAAGACTCAATAGCTTGATTGCCTTCATGCTGAATTCAAACTTTGCCAAGAACTAGGGACACACCCTGACCCTCTCCCCACGTCTTAAAGTTGTCATCGCTTCCTATAATGAAAATCAACATTTGAAGATTTTTGAATTAATTAAATAATTTTCTATTGAAATTAGAGGACCAGAAAATTATATACTGTAATATAAATATACTTAGGATTGGTTTTATGACGAATAAATTTTTTTACATCTTTACAGCTGCTTTTGCTTGTTCTTTGCCAGCTTTTGCTATGGGTGATGAAGAGCCTGTAGGGAGCTGCAGCCCTTCCACAGCCCCCGCGGGAGCTCCATCAGA
>JAIEOZ010000045.1 GCA_019750035.1 Alphaproteobacteria bacterium
AAGGCAGCAGACTGTAAATCTGCCGACGTACGTCTACGCAGGTTCGAATCCTGCTCCCTCCACCAGGCTCTTTCCTTGGATTTTTAAAGACTCTCTCAGATAAGCTCTTTTTACATTGTCATCAAATTGTTATCATTAGGAACAAAATCTTGTCCCACCTAAATTTAATTTGTGTCTGCATTGCCATTCAAGGCCATTTAATACTTTGCATAAGATGATAAGAATTCCTAAAAAACCTGAGTTTTGCATAAGGAATTTTTTTACATATTTAAAAACAAGCAGTTATTGTCATTGCGAGGAGCGTAAGCGACGAAGCAATCTAGAAAATAAGAATAAAAGAGCCAGCTGCTTATAGTATGGATTTTATCAGCTTACTTTAAATGGCTCCTTCAATAACTGCTTTTTTAGCAGCTATCTCCTGTGCAAGGTGATCTTCTGCTACTTTCTTTTTATCAACTAATTCTTTCTGAAACTGTTCTTCAGCTGCCAGGTGCTCGGCGGTGAGTTTAGCTATTGCTTCTGTCGCTTGCTTTTGCCTAGCTTCTTCGTCAGCTTTTTTTCTAGCTTCAAGCTCTGCTTCCACTGCTTGGCGTTTAGTAATTAATTCCTTATGGAATTTCTCTACAGTGGCCTTAAGCTCAGCATCAAACTTGTCTTTTGCTTCAATAGCCTGCTTTAGCGCAACTTCTTCAGCAGCTGCTTTTTTAGCAGCTATCTCCTGTGCAAGGTGATCTTCTGCTACTTTCTTTTTATCAACTAATTCTTTCTGAAACTGTTCTTCAGCTGCCAGGTGCTCGGCGGTGAGTTTAGCTATTGCTTCTGTCGCTTGCTTTTGCCTAGCTTCTTCGTCAGCTTTTTTTCTAGCTTCAAGCTCTTTATTAAATTCTTCTTCTAATTTTTTGCATTTAGCTATTAACTCTTCTTGAAATTTAAGTTCTACTTGACGTCTGCGCTCTTCTTCCTCTTCAACTCTAGCCCTTTCTTCAGCAATTTTCTGGCATTTTTCCACTTCTACTTTCTGCCGTTTTTCTTCCTCTAAACGCTTCTTTTCTATCTCAATTTCTTCTAAATATTCTAAATAAGTCTGAGTCTCTTTACGCCCATGCACTACTTCTAACTCACTTTCATCTATTTTCTGGGAGAGTTTTTGTCCTTCAGAATATTCAATTGGTACCTCTCTAGTCTTCAAATAGTGTTGTAATCCTTGCTCAATAATAGAAGGTTTGGAAGAATCTTCATTTTCTTTGAGTCGTTGAAGTATCTTGGTTATCTTTGGATTCCATTCGTAGCCTTCTTCTTTTTGCGTGGAAACGAATCGCCCAATATTATATAAAGCTGACAAACGACCTAACCGAGCCCCCCTTGCCCAAACATTCAAATCTTGAGAAGCTAGAGAAGATAATTTATAATTAGAATTAGCAAATTTTTTACCAACTTCTAACAAATTTTCCTTCTTGTAACCTTTTCTTTTTAAATGATCTTTAAGGACACATCTCGTTTCAAAGGCCTCTTGCCATTCTAGGTCATCTTGCGTAGCTAAGCTTGGTATGATCCATAAAGAGCAGAGGCTCCCTGTCAGTGTGCTATTGAAAAAGAATTTTCTAAGTGAGTTTTTCATGTGTTTGTTCCCCCTATAAATTAGCTTGTATGCCTAATGCCTTCAATACATGAGCCCGTTCTAAATCTATAAGTCGCAAATAGGCCGAGCGCTTTCCCTTTATCCAAGCTTTTTGATAAAGGGAAATTGCTTTTGAAGTATCTTGAGGGAGGAGAATTCCTTCCTCTGTTGCTTTGGCCATAAAAATTATAGCTGGAACACTATCATTCTCAGCTTGTTGCTCAATAAACTTCAAAGATTTACTGTGCTTCTCCTCTTTAGCCAATCTTTCAATCGCAGCAAAAGCAGCAGAATTCTTCACGCTCTCCATAGCTGTAAAATTATTTAAAGCACGATCAGGATCCCGCTGCATGCCAATGCCTTCAAGATAGAAACGACCTACCGCAAGATGAGCCTTCTCATGCCCTTGAGAAGCGGCTTGTTGATACCACTTAAAGGATTCAGTTTCCCATCCTAATTCTGATTGTTCTTCAATATACTGGCCTATTTTAAATTGAGCATCTGCATGCCCCCTTATTGCAGTTTTTAAATAAAATTCTTTGGCGAGGCTTTTATCTTGATTGCAGTAAATCCCTTTGGCTTGAAGATAACTTAGAAGATATAAGGCATCTAGAAAGGAGGTACTTGCTTGGTTTAAATAGAGATACGCTTTTTGAGCATTCTCTTTTTGCTTTGTCTTTTGCCAGATTTGTAAATGTGCCTTTCCTGCTCTGTAAGCTGCAAGATCATTTCCTAACATTGCTGCTTTTTCCCAGTGGACAATGGCTTGCAATGTATCTTGCTTAACACCTAAGCCACGCTTATACAGCCAAGCAAGTTGATAGAGGGCTGTTGCCGTGTTCGCTTTTTCATAGGCTTTCCGGGCTTCTTCATAACTTTGCTCCTCCCCTATGCTAAATTGCCTCATAATTCCTAGTTTTTCGGAAGCTTTAGCATGTCCTTTCTCGGAAGCTCTTTTAAAAAGAGAGAGGGCTTGGGTATGGTTTGGTTGAGAGATACCTTGACCTAACAGATACATAAGCCCTAAAGAATAGCTGCCATCTATATTTCCAGCGTCAGAAGCTTTTTTAAAATAAGAAAATGCAATAACTTCATTTTTATTTTCCCCGTCACGCTTATTAAAATGGAGCTTTCCTAATCTTACTTGAGAGTTTGAATCACCATTTTCATCTCCCAACTTGTAAAAATGAACTGCTCTTTCATAGTCTCTGGTGGTTCCTACTCCTTTTTCAAGAGCATAGGCTGTGGGATAGTAAGCTTGAGTCTCCCCCTGTTCTGCAGCTTTATGAAACCAATAAAAAGATAATATTGGGTCTTTTCCAGCAAACATGACGTCCCTGTAATATTCTCCTAAAAAAAGTTGTGCAGGAGAATATCCGGCCTCTGCAGAAAGATGAATAAGACGCAACCCTTCCTCAGCTTTTTTTTCTGATTGTTGTTCTAAAATATGTTTTCCCAGTTCATATTGAGAATAAGGATGGCTTTTTGATGCTTTCTCGTGCCACTCAATGGCCTTTACATTATTTTCTTGTATTCCAAGTTTTTTATCCCCTTTTTTTAATGAGTTTGCTAACTTATAGGCAGCAAGAGAACAATTCTCATTAGCTGACCCCAAATACAAATTAAATGCGGCATCCGGATTGTAAAATCCTGAATTTTCGTCGTTATATATTTCTGCAAGATAATACTTAGCTAAGCTATTCCCTAGCTTTGCAGAGTTCTTAAAATAAGACTGTCTCCGCGATTGTATTTTTTGAGCATCCACTTTAGGGGGCATAAAATGAGCAAGCTTAAAATTAATTCTGGAAGCGAGGCGTTTGAGAGACGCCGCCTCTTCCTGATCTACCCCAGAGGATGCTACATTTAAAGCTGTTTCTATCGTATCTTCCAAACCCTCAATATTTGGTTCAGATTTTAAATAATAGTTTTGAAAAAAGCGAATTTTAAAAGGTAAGCGCCTATCATTATAAGCAGAGAGTTGCAAAGTTCTTAAAGAAGAAAGCAGATTCTCATCTGATGGTTTTGCCATATTTCCGGAAAAGAGATTCTTAATATGATCAAAGAAGAAATTAAGCCTAAGATTCTCAAATTCTACTTCTGGAGATTGAGAAGAAGAAAGCTCTTCAACGGCTTGCGTATGAAGAATACCTAAAAAGGCGAGAAATTCCTCATCGCTTTGTTTAGAGTTGGTGGAATGATTAAGGAAGTTTAGGCGATAAGCAGGATCTTCCTGAAGAAATTCATCTAATTTTTTAAGATATTTTAATTTAGCTTTCCATCCTCTCTCGGTTGCACTTTTCCTAAGAGTCTCTAAAGCTGCTAGGCGATATGTTTTTCCCCCCAGGCTCCATAAACAATGAATTCGACTTGCTTCCTCATATTCTTCAAGGTGTGGGGAGGCATGAGAAAAAGATCCCAGTAAAGCAATTAAGGCTACACTTCCCAAAACAGAGTTAATTTTAGCATGCACACAGCAAATATTTTCTTTGGCTTTCATGACAGTATTCTCCCTGTTTTTTTAATTTATATCTTTATTAGAAAGTTCTAAATGAAATCTGTAAATATTAAAAAAAATGAAAATTTCAACTTTGAAAATTTTTAAACTACTTATTCCGATTGTTACCGTTCCCTGATCCACAAGCTAATCTTGAGCCGCTTTAATTTTTTGAATCAACTAAGTCTTTCCCATAATCATGGAAAGTCTTCAGCTAGCTATTTTACTTGATGTTTAGAATGTCTAGTAGAAAATATGGGTGATTTTCAACAGAAGAAGGATTATTTTTGGAAAAGAGGGAGCATAGTTATGATAAATGCGATCAGTATATCCCTCAAATTTTTACTTCTTAACCTGAGTTTTGCATAAGGAATTTTTTTACATATTTAAAAACAAGCAGTTATTGTCATTGCGAGGAGCGTATAATGCTTCCATCAATCATAAATGATTCCCTATCACAGTCTTGAGCAAAATAAGAAAGTGTTTAATTCCAAACTTCTTTCTTCGACCAAGATACAAAACGTTTATATATGCTTTTATAATTCCCATAATATTTAGGTAGTTCTATCCATTGAGCTCCTGTTCTCATAATAAAGTAGACCGCTTCTAAAAAAATCATTGTTTTTTCACGGTTTTTGCAATAAATACTTTTTTTGTCTGCCCAACCATACAAAAATCTTTTCAAATGCTTCCGTAGCGATGTAATGTTTATCCATGATAGTATTCCTTTTAGTAGGTTGAGCACTATCTATAGCATCTTCCTATAATTTTAACAAAAGTGGATGGAATCTAGAGTATACACCCCAACATTGAGCGATTAAACATAAAATGACTGACTTTCCTTTCCGTCTCGTTTCAGATTTTCAACCAGCAGGTGATCAACCTCGTGCCATCACGTCACTTAAGGAGGGGCTCGCCAGCGGAGAGAGAGACCAAGTGCTGTTGGGTGTTACAGGATCAGGAAAAACCTTTACCATGGCTCAAATCATTGCTCAACAAAACAAACCCGCCCTGATTATTGCGCCGAATAAGACCTTAGCCGCCCAACTTTATGGGGAGATGAAAGCCTTTTTCCCTCACAATGCGGTTGAATATTTTGTCTCCTATTATGATTATTACCAACCCGAAGCCTATGTTCCTCGGACAGATACCTTTATCGAAAAAGAAGCGACCATTAATGAACAAATCGATCGAATGCGTCACTCCGCCACCCAAGCCCTTTTAGAACGACGAGATGTGGTTATTGTCGCCAGTGTTTCGTGTATTTATGGAATTGGCTCTGTCGAAAGTTATAGCAAAATGGTAATCTTGCTGAAAGTTGGCGATCAAATCGAAAGAGGTGATCTTCTACGTCAGTTGGTGAGTCTGCAATACAAACGAAACGATCTTGATTTTTACCGAGGATCTTTTCGAGCTAAGGGAGATAGCATTGAGATTTTTCCGGCACATTATGAAGATCGAGCTTGGAAAATTTCTCTCTTTGGTGATGAGATTGAATCCATTATCGAAGTTGATCCTTTAACAGGTCAAAAAACATCGATTCTCGAGAGCATTAAGGTTTATGCGAATTCTCACTACGTCACCCCCGGCCCCACATTGCAGCAAGCCATTGAAGGAATTAAGAGAGAACTCAAAACACGTCTTGAAGAACTTAGACAGGAAGAAAAGCTACTGGAGGCCCAACGTTTAGAGCAGAGAACTCGATTTGACCTTGAGATGCTATCAGCGACAGGCATGTGTGCGGGGATTGAAAATTATTCACGCTTTCTCACAGGACGAGCACCCGGCGAACCTCCCCCTACTCTTTTTGAGTATCTTCCGAAAGATGCTCTTTTATTTGTAGATGAGAGCCACGTGACCATTCCACAATTGGGAGGAATGTATAAAGGAGATGCTTCTCGCAAAAAAACACTTTCCGAGTATGGATTTCGCCTACCGTCTTGCCGAGATAATCGTCCTTTAAAGTTTGAAGAGTGGGAGGCGATGCGCCCCGCCACCATTTTTGTTTCAGCAACGCCCGGCCCCTGGGAAATGACTCAGGCGCAAGGCGTGTTTGTTGAGCAAGTCATTCGACCGACAGGGTTAATGGATCCCATCTGCGTTGTACGACCGGTTGAAAACCAAGTGGACGACCTCATTCACGAATGCCAAGAAACCGCTAAAAAAGGATATCGTGTGTTAGTCACCACTCTCACCAAGCGTATGGCCGAAGCCTTAACGGAATATCTCAGTGAAACCGGACTTAAAGTTCAGTATGTTCATTCTGATGTCGATACCTTAGAGCGCATTGAGATTATTCGTAACTTGCGGTTGGGCGTCTTTGACGTACTGATTGGCATTAACCTTTTACGCGAAGGGCTTGATATTCCTGAATGTGGACTTGTCGCTATTCTCGACGCCGATAAGGAAGGCTTTCTGCGCTCGAAAACCTCTCTCATCCAAACCATAGGAAGGGCAGCTCGAAACGTTGACGGATGGGCTCTTTTATACGCAGATAGAATGACAAATTCGATGAAAGCGGCCCTTGAAGAAACAAATCGACGACGCGAAAGGCAACAAGCCTATAATGCCACCCATGGCATTACCCCGGAAACAGTAAAGAAATCAATTCATCAGATTTTGGCAAGCGTGTATGAAAAAGACCATACCACCATTTCTCTTGAGGAAGACCCTTATTTTAAGCTAAGCCCGCAAAAGAAAAAAACCTATAAGGACGGCCTTGAAAAGAAAATGTTTGCCGCAGCAGGCAATTTGCACTTTGAAGAAGCTGCTCGGTTGAGAGATGAAATTAAAAGACTTGAGGAAAAGGAGCTAGCGGGTTCACTAATTGATTTATAATGCATAAATTTTTATATTTGATAATAATCCTTTGAGTGCACCTTACTAAAAATGAAGCTAAGGTTAATTCAAGAGGAGAGATACCCATGACGCTTATGGTAAAAGAGCTATCTTTAGAGATGGCAAAAAAGATGGCTAATGCCGCTGAATTAATGGCCATTGAAAGAAACTTAAAGATTGTTATAGCGATAATGGATGTTCATGGAAATTTAAAATATTACCATCGCATGGATGGTAATAATTTTGTAAGTATCAGAATGGCTCAACTTAAAGCTCTTACATCTGCCAGTATGCCAATTTCGACAAAGGACCTCGCCAAACGAAATGAAGGTATCTCGAATGGTTCTTACCTTGGAGTCCCCGGAATTGTTTTACTTGAAGGAGGCCTTCCAATTCTTACGAAAGATGAACAGCATATAGGATCAATTGGTATCAGTGGCGCAACTCCTGAACTTGATGGAATCTGTGCACAAGCCGGGGTTGATGCCATCAGTGAGATGCTATAATCCAAATCATCAGAAAT
>JAIEOZ010000288.1 GCA_019750035.1 Alphaproteobacteria bacterium
ATTAACAATGTTCAAAAAATAAAAATTTTTAAATATGTTTTTTGTAATTAGGTTGATTGATGATGAAGTGTTTATTCTTACAATTACAGAAAAAGCTTTTTTTTAAGTATTCCTTGCAATACTTATTTCTGTTAGGACTTGTAAGTTCATTAATCTTTCCCTTTGGGGTTGTTGCTCTTTTTGAAACAGGGCAAACCATTTCGGAAGCGAAATTGATTTCTTCTGTTGAGGGTGAGGGCGATCAAAAAACAATTTGGATGGGCTTGGATATTTACTTGCAACCAGGCTGGAAGACATATTGGCGCACGCCTGGGGCCTCAGGCTATGGATTAAAAATCGATTGGTCAGAATCACAGAATGTACAATCTGCTAAGCTTTATTGGCCTGCACCCACTAAATTCCAAACTTTTCAATTCATTGCCAATGGATATAAGGAAGAAGTTGTTTTTCCCATCCAGGTGACGTTGAAGATGCAACACACCCCCATATTTTTAAAGGGAAAACTTGATTATCTTGTCTGTGACGCCGCTAACTGTATCCCTCAGTCTAAAACTGTTATGCTGTCGCTAGCAGATAAGCCTAGCATACCTTCGGGAGATGCGCCAAAGATTATCGCAGCAACTCAGCATATCCCTGAAAAAAACATTCCAGATTTAAGCATAAAATCGGCTCAATTTATTCAAAATGAAAATGCAACTTCTTATCTACGGTTGATCGTATTTCACAAAGGACCTCTTGTGTCTCCTCTGATTTTTATTGAAGGAACGCAGCACTTACTTTTTGACAAAATATCTTCTATAAATACAATGCATGATACTTATGGAAACACATCAACAATTGATATTCCCATTTATAAAAATGAGAAAAAAGAACTTGTTCGTATTCCAAATCTTATCGGAGAAAAGGTTACTTTAACCCTCGAAAGTGGCACTAAGGCCATTGAACAAAAAATTATGGTTACCCCTCCCCCCATAAGCCTAAAAGTCACTTTTCTGATGTATGGGTTTGCTCTTTTAGGAGGTTTCATTCTGAATTTTATGCCTTGTGTCTTGCCCGTCATTTTGCTCAAAATTTTCTCTCTAACGAAATATGGAGGAGGAACAGCGACCCAAGTGCGTAAGGCTTTATTCTTAAGTGTGGCGGGGATTGTGTCGTCATTTATGGTGTTGGGACTGATTACAATCACTTTTAGCTGGTTAGGTGTTTCCCTTGGTTGGGGAATGCAGTTCCAAGAACCCATGTTTTTGGTCTTTATGATGCTCATTCTCGCCCTATTTACAGCAAATTTTTGGGGGTGGTATGAAATCATTTTGCCCGAGCGCGTGACATCCCTAGGGTATGAATATAGTGAAAAAGAAGGAAACATGGGCCACTTTTTATCTGGCATGTTCGCAACCCTTCTCGCAACCCCTTGTTCTGCCCCTTACCTAGGAACGGCCGTAACATTCGCCCTCTCTCGGGGACCCTTTGAAATTATGCTTGTTTTCTTTTTGCTTGGCATAGGTCTTTCCCTTCCTTTTATCCTTGTGATGATATTTCCAAAAATCGCCACCTATCTTCCAAAACCAGGGAAGTGGATGAACGTATTTAAACACATTCTGGGATGGGGATTCTTTTTCACGATGTTGTGGCTTTTCTACATCCTCACAAGTCAAATTCCCTTTTTTGTTTCTTTATTTATTTTAATAACCATATTTTTATTATTGTTCGTAATTTTGTTACATAAAAAATTTCCTGCCTATCATCGTGCTTTCATTTTATCAGCCCTTGTGGTTGCTTTCATTCCTTTTATGACTTTATTTATAGAAAATATGAAAGAAAAGAATATTATTCATCAACAAGTAAATATGCAAAAAAACTTAGAGATTATACGTTCAAATGTAAAACAGGGAAAAATTGTTTTTGTAGACGTAACAGCCGATTGGTGTCTCACCTGTAAGATCAATGAGTTTTTGGTTCTTAATACAAAGAATGTCCAAAATCTTCTAAAAAACAATAAGGTTACTTTTGTCACCATAGATTGGACATCTAAAGATCCAGCAGTTTATGAATATTTAAAGAGTTTTGATCGGAATGGAATTCCCTTTTATGCTGTCTATGGCCCCCATAATCCCTATGGAGAGAACTTGCCACAAATTTTAACATTCGCTACTATGGACAAGGCCATTAAGAAAGCAAAATAGCTCATGAAATTATATAAACATCTCTTTAGTTCAATGGGATGTCCTTGCGGAGTGCAATTTTATGCACCGGATGAATTCATAGCCGAAAATGTATTCAAGGCTGTTTTTGCAGAAGTGGATCGTCTCGATCGTTATTACACAAATTACTCTGCCTCAAGCTTTACGGCGGCCATTAATCGAAGTGCCGGTGACAAGGCAGGTATTATAGTTGACCCAGATACGGCTACCCTCTTGGATTACGCCCAACAGTGCACAATCATAAGTGATGGACTCTTTGACATTACGGCTGGCACCCTTCGCCGTGCATGGGTATTTGAAGGGAAAAATCCAACTCTCCCCTCCCAAGAATCTTTAGAGAAATTACTAACGCTTGTTGGGTGGGAAAAGGTAAAATGGGAAAATCCAAGATTTACACTCCCCAAAAAAGGTATGATGATCGATTTTGGAGGTATCGTTAAAGAATACGCTGCTGATGCTGCTGAAAAAATTTGCCGATCTATGGGGATTTACCACGGTTTTATTGATATGGGGGGCGATATAAAGATTATTGGACCTCACATTGATGGAAGGCCATGGGTTATTGGCGTCAATAACCCGAGAAAACCTGGTGAAGAAATTGCAACCATTAGGCTAGAAGCAGGTGCTATTGCAACAAGTGGAGACTATGAAAGATCCATTAAAATTGATGGGAAAACATATTCGCATATTCTTAACCCTAAAACAGGATGGCCTGTTAAAGGAATAAGTAGCGTTACAGTCGTTGCAGATCATTGCCTTATTGCGGGTAGCCTAACAACTATTTCGTTTTTAAAAGGTCCAAAGGAAGGAGTAGAATGGTTAAAAGATTTTAACCTCCCCTTCTTTTGTGCCGATCAATCAGGCATACCCATAGGGTTAAAAACCTTTGAATGTTCTATGCTAAATACTTCTGATTTGAAGATTGAATGATTCTTCGTGTTTCTAGCTCCTCATTTTTGTATGGGAACAAGATAAAATAAGTAAAAAGGAGGATATATGATGAAGAAAATAGAATTTTATTTGATAGAAGTTGATGAAATTTTTGATTAAGAAGTAACTATAACAAAAATTTTTCTACTTCAGAGGCTAGTTTCTCTATAATCTCTATTAAAAATTATTTTTATAAAACAGAATATTTTTGGGAGAAGGCTCTATTTTTAGAGGGTCCTTTATAAATTTTCAACGAACATAGAGCTTCACTTAACTTTTTATTAATCATTATATGGCATCGTTTTTTGATTCAATGGTAAATAAGAATGAGAAAGTTCTATGAAGAAACTGGCCTTAGTTACAGGAGGAATACGCGGGATTGGAGCGGCTATTTCTCGAAACTTAAAGAAAACGGGATATACCGTCGTTGCTATCTATCACGATAATAATAAGGTTGCCGATACTTTTCAAAAGAGTACAGGAATTTCCACGTATAAGTGGGATGTTAGCGATTTTAAAGCTTGTCAAGAAGGAATTGCACGAGTGACCAAAGATTATGGCCAAATTGATATCCTTGTTAATAACGCAGGGATTGCGCGAGATGGGATGTTGCATAAAATGGATTATTCTCAGTGGCTGCTTGTGCTGCAAACGAATCTTACCTCTTGTTTTAATATGTGTCGTCAGGTGATTGAGCCTATGCGAGACCGTGGATATGGAAGAATAATAAATATCAGTTCAATTAATGGCCAAAAAGGACAGTTGGGTCAAACGAACTATTCAGCTGCGAAGGCAGGCATCATTGGTCTTACCAAAGCCCTTGCTCAAGAAAGTGCTGCAAAAGGGATTACGGTTAATGCTATTGCTCCAGGGTACATTAATACAGAAATGTTACAGAGCATGCCTGAGCCTGTTCTCACACAAATTACCAATCAAATACCTATAGGGCGCCTTGGAGACCCTGAAGAAGTTGCACGAGCTGTTGTTTTCCTGGCTTCTGATGAGGCTGGATTTATGACTGGCACTACTCTTACTCTTAATGGAGGGCAATACTTAGTATAAAGAAATTAATAAGTATTATAATATATAAATTGAAAGCGTGATTGAGAGTAAACTTAAATTAAATAAATACAACAAGGAGAAAATTTCATGGCTAAAGAAACAAATATTCCACCCTTTATGGAAGAAGGGTTCCGCTCATTTAAACAATTCAAATTTCCAGGCGCTGACATGGAAACTCTTCTCTCTACCCATCAAAGAAATATGGAGCTGATGAACGCCGCTCAGAAAATTACAACGGAAACCACACAAACTGTGATGGATCTTCAAAAGCAATATTTCAAGAGCATTTTTGATCAATGGAATGATGAGGTAAAGAATAGCTTTTCTAAGGCTCCTTCGGAAGAAAAAACCGCTCACCAAACAGAAACTGCAAAAGCAGCGATTGATCAAACGATCAAACATGTGCGTGATGTTAATGACATCATTGCCAAGTCAAATGAAACAATTATTGAATCCATTCAAAAGCATTTTAAGGAAAGCCTAAATAACTCTGCGGATCTAGCGAAAAAGAGTAAAGAGAAACGATAGATAAGCATTGAGAAGAAGGGGTTTCATAGCCCCCGTCTTCTCACGCCATCTTACGTGGGATATGACAGGCGGTGGTTCAAGCTCGCTTTCTATGGAGTTTCTGCTCCTCCACAACCGCTCTCACTCTCTCAAGCAGAGTTATGGGTCATGTCCTCTCTCGCTTCATCACCAACTTTTGTGATTAACTCGATGAGGGAGTTATATCCTTTGTATAAATAAATGACGTAATAGTAAAAGATCTAACCATCAACTTTTCATGAATCCTACCGTATAGGCGCTAAATTAAGTTGTAAATATTTAAAGTAATAATAGTATAGGCTCATTCTTGCTTTTCATCCCGGAATTTAGGAACCCTACGCGAGCTTTTGCGAGCGTTAGGTTTCAGAATAAACGAGTATAGCGTTTTCATAAAACTATACCCATTTAACTTGAAGTTACCCTGTTTCATACTGACGGGTGTCATTTCCGCGCAGGCGAGAATCCATAAAATGGTTGTTTTCTTACAGATAGTTTCATTGGATTTCCGCGCGTCAAGGGGAGGACACCAGAGAAAAACAAAATAAGGTATCTTCACGTCTGATGAGTATATTACATTAATTTTACAAAAAACTGGATTGCTTCGCTCTGCTCGCAATGACGACTTTTCCAAACTTATCCGTCATTACGAGGCCCCGTAAGGGGCCGCAGCAATCCAGAAACTTCACACAAAATACTGTAAAGATTTTTATGAACGCCTGCTGTACTAGCCCTCTCGCTCAGAACGCTTACGGGCAAGCTTACGAGCTCGTCGTATAGCTTCTGCTTGCTCACGGGCTTTTCGCTCGGAAGGTTTTTCATAATGTCGACGTAACTTCATCTCTCGAAAAATGCCTTCTCGTTGCATTTTTTTCTTGAGTACACGAAGCGCTTGATCAACATTATTGTCACGGACAATAACTTGCATAAATCCCTAACACCTCCTTCCAAAATTAAGCTAAAGTTTGCATAAAGAAAGATGAGTATAGTCTATGGAGTTTATGAAGAAAAGAGAAAAGTATGAATGATCGAGATGAGATCAAAACGCAAATTATCAAGCATGCTCTTATCCATGTGCCTTTTGAGGGGTGGTCCCAAGACCTTTTAGAACGGGCCGCGAAAGAGGCAGGAATGGATGCCTCTTATGGATGGCGTGTTTTCCCAAAAGGCCCTCTAGAGGCCATCTCGTACTGGAGTCAGCTTTTGGATCGACAGATGGTTGAAGCGCTTCCTGACCCTTCCGGTTTTCGTGTGAGAGAGAAAGTAGCTTTAGCTGTCAAAACTCGTCTTTGCCTTTTAATTCCTCATCGCGAAGCGGCGGGCAAAACAGCCGCTTATTTGGCTTTCCCCCCTTATATGGGGCAAGCGAGTCGGCTACTCTACCAAACTGTAAATGAGATTTGGTATTATGCAGGAGATACGTCTACAGACTATAATTTTTATACGAAACGGGGGCTATTAGCCTGGGTGTATGCATCGACTTTTTTATATTGGCTTCGCGATCATTCCGATCATTTTGAGGCCACGTGGAGCTTTTTGGAGCGCCGTATTGATGAAGTTCTTGCTTTACCGAAAATTCCTAAAAAAATCGCTAAAACTCTTTTTCCATGGAAGTCGCATGACTGAGCGGCTCTCTCAAAATTTTTTTAATCGATCTACGCTAACAGTTGCGCAAGATCTTTTAGGTAAAGTGATGGTTTTTGGGTCAATGGCAGGTGTGATTACGGAAACGGAAGCCTATAGTGGACAAGATGATCCAGCCTGTCATGCCGCGCGGGGGAAAACACCTCGAAATGCCGTAATGTTTGGCCCTCCTGGAGTAAGTTATGTGTACTTCATCTATGGCATGTACCATTGCCTTAATTTTGTTACAGAAGAGGAAGGAAAGCCTGCTGCCGTTTTGATCCGGGGTCTCATGTTGATTGAGCCCGCCCCTTTATATCTTAATGGCCCAGGGAAGCTGTGTCGTCATTTGAAAATAACGCGGGATCATAACGCGATTGATTTGACCGAAGATGAGACTTTTTATGTTAAGGAATCTCCCTTTTCTCCGCCTTACGAATCCACACCACGCATTGGTATTCGACGGGGACAAGACAAACTTTGGCGATTTGTCATTAAAGGTCAGCCTCAATTTTAAAGACATCAAGAGCTATTCAAAGCAAATAAAAGTTCTGGGTGTTTATACGCTTGTTTATAGGGAAGATATAAAAAAAGGGGAGATTTCTCTCCCCTTTTGACTTTATTGTTCTTCTGCGGCTCGCATTTCAGGAGCATCTTCCCATTTCTTTTGCATAGGTGCACCTTGCATTCTATACATTGTCCTATCCATTGGATTAGCCATATGGAGAGGATAAGGATGTGTATAAACAAGAGGGGTTCTATCAATATACACCGCATGAGGATGTACACGGCTAGGATACCAATACCACCTTTGGTCATAATAAGGAGTATAACCCCTTAACATATCTGCCCGAGCATGTGGATACCAGAAATATCCTCCATGATACAGATAAGGACATTGAGGATTACCCCAGTAATAAGCTGGACCCAAGATGGGTTGTCCACACTCATTTATGGGAGGGAAAGTGACATAAATGCCCTCAACAGGCACACGATATCCCGGCTCCATGCGATGATGTCTAGGATGGTGGTGAGCCCTAGGGTGGTGACCATGATGCTGCTTTTTGTGTGCTACAACTTTATTCTTCATGGCAGTAGCATTAGGCCCAGCTTTTGAATCTGCTTTTTCAGACGGTGCTGGAACAGCAGGAACCATAGCCGCATCTTCCGCATTGACGACATTTGCTGCTGTAAGAAGTGCAACGCATGAGACAGTTGCTAAAACAATACCTTTCATCGATCCTCCTTGTGTTTTGTTATTTC
>JAIEOZ010000196.1 GCA_019750035.1 Alphaproteobacteria bacterium
CTGACGCGAATAAGCCGATTCACAGGCCACCTGAGGAAGTCAAAAACACGGCGTAACTCCCTATTTTTTCCTTCTTGAAGGCTCACTGTTAACCAGGCGTTGTCCCCTTGTTGTCGATCGAGGGTGGCGGTGATAGATCCATAGTGGATGCCTTCAACGGTTATCCCTTTTTCAAGCTTCTTTAGCTCAATTCCATCAACTTTTCCATGAACACGCACCCGATAGCGACGAACCCATCCTGTGGATGGAAGCTCAAGATGGCGAGCAAGTTCCCCATCATTGGTAAGTAGAAGCAATCCTTCACTGTTTAAATCGAGGCGTCCCACCGAAATCACACGGGGCAAATCTTGAGGAAGAGATTGAAAGATGGTAGCGCGTCCTCGTTCATCTTTATGGGTTGTGACAAGGCCTTTGGGTTTATAATAGAGCCAGAGTCGGCGAACCTCGGCTTGGGGAAGAGGTTTGCCATCGACAAGAATAGAGCTTTGCGGTGTGACGCAAAAAGCAGGGCTTTCTAACACCTTTCCATCTACTTTAACGCGGCCGTCTTCAATCCAGGTTTCTGCCTCTCGTCGTGAGCAAAGGCCTGCGCGCGCCATAACTTTGGCGATGCGTTCTCCCTTATTCATGGGTGGACTCGATAAAAGCCTTAAATATGAGAGCATCATAAGGGGTGACAATAAACTCTGGATGCCACTGAATACCAAAACAAAACCGATACTGTGGAGCCTCAAATCCTTCAATTACACCATCGGGAGCAAGGGCATTAATCACAACCCCTTTGCCAGGTTTTTGAATGGCTTGATGATGACCGCTGTTGACATCAAATTCGTCTGTTCCGATTATTTTATAAAGACGTGTTTCTTTAAGAATTTTAACGGTGTGCCAAGGTTCATAACGTGTATTTTTTTGAACGTGCTCAAGGCAATTTGGTACTTCGTCAGGGATATGTTGGATAAGTGTTCCGCCTAGGGTTACATTTATAACTTGATGCCCTCCGCAAATGCCCAGGAGGGGTAGATTTTTGTCAAGGGCTGCTTTGGCCATTGCCAATTCAAAGGTTGTGCGATTAGGCTTAAGTGTCACGGTTGCGTGGCGGTGTGCCGCCCCATATAAGGCAGGATCAATATCTTGACGCCCTCCCGTGATGACAAGGCCATCAATGAGAGAGAGGTAATCGCTGATAAGGTTTAAGTCATGGGCGAGAGGGAAGGGAATGCCGCCTGCGTTTGCGATGGATGAACAATAGTTCTCACGCAAAGCATACCAGGGGTATTTTGTATAGCCGCCAGGTTCTTCCACGTCCAATGTAATGCCGATGAGGGGTTTTTTGATCATCACAGTCCTATAAAATTCAGGGTTTTGAATAAACCCTTTCTTTCCCTTTTAAAAAGAGTAAAATGATAAACCAGTTTATGTTGCTAAAGGGTTAAAAATGCAAGATCTCATTCCGTTCGTTCAAACATCTACGGCATGGCCCTTTGAAGAAGCACGCAAAATTTTGCATCGCCTTGATGGCAAGTTGCCCTCAAAGGGGTATGTTTTATTTGAAACAGGGTATGGACCGTCAGGGCTTCCCCATATTGGTACTTTCGGAGAAGTCGTTCGAACGACAATGGTCCAGCAAGCTTTTGCTCTTCTTTCCGATATTCCCACAAAACTGTATGCGATTTCTGACGATATGGATGGTATGCGAAAGATCCCCGATAATATTCCGAATTCTGATATGATGCGGCAATATCTTGGTAAGCCTTTAACGCGTATTCCTGATCCTTTTGGCACACATGAAAGCTTTGGTCACCATAACAATGCTCGTCTCAGGGCCTTTTTGGATACCTTTGGCTTTCATTATGAATTTATGAGTTCTTCTGATTGTTATTCCTCAGGGCGATTTGATTCGATGCTTCGTGCCGTTTTAACTCATTACGATGAAATCATGGACGTCATTTTGCCAACTCTAAGGGCCGAGCGACGGGCGACCTACAGTCCTTTTTTACCTGTTTGCGCGGAAACAGGTCGTGTTTTACAAGTGCCTATTGTTGAGCGAAATGAGGAAACAGGGACTATTATTTATCAGCGAGACGATGGAAAGCGAATCGAAACAATCGTCACAGGGGGTCATTGTAAACTTCAGTGGAAGGTGGATTGGGGAATGCGTTGGGCCGCCTTTGACGTTGATTATGAAATGTCAGGCAAAGACCATATTGAATCTGTCAGACTATCAGGCCAAGTTTGTAAAATTTTGGGTTGTCAGCCCCCTGAAGGGTTTAACTATGAACTTTTTTTGGATGCAGATGGGACAAAGATTTCAAAATCAAAAGGGAATGGTTTGACCATTGAGGAATGGTTACGCTACGCGCCTAAAGAAAGCTTAGCTTATTTTATGTATCAATCGCCTCGTAAGGCAAAGCGCCTTTATTTTGATGTTATTCCTCGAGCTGTTGATGAGTATTTAAGCTTCCTTGAAAAATTTCCTGAACAACCTCTCGATCAAAAACTTAATAATCCTGTTTGGCATGTCCATAATGGTAAACCGCCTCGGGAAGAGCTTCCCTTAAGCTTTGGAATTTTGCTTAATTTAGCCAGTGTCTGTAATACGGAAGATAAAAATGTTCTGTGGGGATTTATTAGCCGGTATGCCCCTCATGCACGTCCTGAAACCATGCCGATGGTGGATCATCTCGTTAGTTATGCCATTGCCTATTATCGGGATTTTGTCAAACCCCATAAGCACTATCGACCCCCTACGGAGGAAGAGAGGAAAGCTCTGACTGATCTCGCGCAAAGTCTTTCTGGACTCTCAAGAGATCCCGAAGCCATTCAAACTGAGGTTTTTGAGGTGGGAAAACGTCACAATTATACAAATTTACGGGAGTGGTTTAAAGCGCTTTATCAAATCTTGCTTGGACAAGATGATGGTCCTCGGATGGGTTCGTTTATAGCTCTTTATGGTCTTCAAGAAACTGTAGATTTGATTCAAACAGCATTAAAGAAAGACTGAGGAGTTGCCCTCTATGTCCAGTTATGATGTTTCGTGGCTTACGGCTCTTATGCGTGGATTTTTTCGACGGTGTCCGCATTGTGGAGAAGGACGCTTATTCCAAGGCTATTTAACACCTCAAGACAAGTGTGCTGTCTGTGGCTTAAACTTTAACCTATTAAATGCAGATGATGGGCCGGCCTACATCACGATGGGGCTTGTGTGTCTTTTTATTGTCCCTTTCTTTTTTATTACACAGGCTCTTTATGAGCCTTCCTTAGGCCTAGCGCTTGTGGTTAGTTTGCCTTTAACGTTAGTGATTATTCTCGGCCTTCTGCCCTTAATCAAGGGAGCCTTTATGGCAGCATTGTGGAAGAGTAGGGGGAAGAGTTAGATGGTGAGACTAGCGTACAATTCTTACCGTCAAATAAACCAAAGTCATTAATTTCCCAAAGCAAAAATTTAGGGGTTGCCTGATATTTTTTAAGCCTCATTTTCAATGGATTTAGGGAACAAATAAAAAATCAATAAAAAAAAGCTTGCAAAATCTATCTTAATCGTTAACCATATAAGAGAAAGAAGACCTCTTTCGAATCCAATGCTAATCAATTCCTTTAAAGGAATGTGAGTGTAAACATCAACATAGAAGATAGTTATGAAACAAGCTGGTTATTCCAAGCGGCCTCCGAGCCGTTCTTCTGAGCGCCATAGACAACATCACAAGTCATCAAATGGAGATTTCAACGATGGGAAAAGTCGTGGCAATCCTCAACAATCTGTTGAAAGATATCTTACCCTTGCGCGCGATGCCGCCTCATTAGGAGATCCTGTATCCGCCGAAAATTACTATCAATACGCTGATCACTACTACCGTCTCGCCTTAGCTAACCGTATTTCTCGCGCTCCCCGTACAGAAAGATTTAGTGAAGAAAAAGCTTCCTCACCAGCCCCTCTCGAAAATACTGATGAACCCATTGGAACAATTAACAGTTAAGGAGCAAAGTCACCTTCATTAACTTGAGATAATATGAAGGAAAAAATTTTGGAAACTAAACGTTGTTTTCTCTCTCATAGCTTTTTTTAAGCAGCTTGCTCTTTTTTCACCCTTCTTCACATATTATATATAAAAAGTGAGGGGTAGACCTCACGTTTGCTCTTATGGAATGACTCAACAGATGATCAAATTTATAAAGAGAGAGAAAAATGAATTTCAATCAGTACACAGAACGTTCCCAAGGTTTTATTCAATCAGCTCAAACTTTAGCTCAACGTGAGGGCCATCAAAGGATTTTGCCCATTCATCTTTTGAAGGTTCTTTTAGATGATGAGCAAGGACAATGCGCAAACCTCATTCGTGCTGCAGGGGGTCATGCAGAAAAAGCTTTGGAGCTCACAACAGTAGAGCTGAATCGTCTGCCAAAAATTGGTGGGGGTGGTGCTGGTCAAGTATTTTTAGCTCCTGAAACGACTAAAATTTTTGAACTTGCCGAAAAAGAAGCAAAAAAATCTGGAGACACGTTTGTAACTGTCGAGTTTCTTCTTCTCGCTCTAGCACTTTCAAAGGGTACAGATGCAGGAAAAATTTTGGCCGCCTCACAAGTCGTCCCAGAAAAACTTAACCTTGCCATTGAAACCATGCGGAAAGGACGACGAGCTGATACTGCAACTGCTGAATCTCAATACGATGCGCTTAAAAAGTATGCCACTGATCTAACAGCTCAAGCACGTGAGGGAAAACTTGATCCCGTTATTGGGCGTGATGAAGAGATACGACGAACAATCCAAGTCCTCTCTCGACGAACAAAGAACAATCCTGTTCTTATTGGCGAACCCGGAGTCGGAAAAACAGCTATTATTGAGGGACTCGCGCACCGAATCGTTAAGGGAGATGTTCCAGAAACCCTTAAAAACATCCAACTCATGTCCCTTGATATGGGTGCCCTTATCGCAGGAGCAAAGTATCGTGGTGAATTTGAAGAACGTCTTAAAGCTGTTCTTTCTGAAATTACACATGCAGAAGGGGAAATAGTTCTTTTTATTGATGAGCTGCACACTCTTGTCGGTGCAGGAAAAGCAGAAGGCGCTATGGATGCGTCGAATATGCTTAAGCCTGCTCTAGCACGCGGAGATCTTCACTGTGTGGGGGCGACAACTCTTGATGAATACCGTAAGCACATCGAGAAAGATGCGGCCCTTGCCCGTCGATTTCAACCTGTTTTTGTGAGCGAACCTACAGTTGAAGATACCATCTCAATCCTTCGAGGACTCAAGGAAAAATACGAGCTCCATCATGGAATCCGTATCACGGACGGTGCTATTGTTGCTGCAGCCACTCTTTCTAACCGCTATATTACAGATCGCTTTTTACCCGATAAAGCTATTGATTTGGTGGATGAAGCGGCAAGTCGACTCCGCATGGAAGTTGACTCCAAACCCGAGGAAATTGATGAACTTGATCGTCGCATCATCCAGCTCAAAATTGAACGAGAAGCTCTT
This sequence comes from Alphaproteobacteria bacterium, assembly GCA_019750035.1. Lineage (GTDB taxonomy): Bacteria > Pseudomonadota > Alphaproteobacteria > UBA9655 > UBA9655 > UBA9655. The sequence goes on from JAIEOZ010000196.1 coordinate 5,477, forward strand.
AAAAAAGAGAAAGATGCGGCCTCAAAAGATCGCCTCGAAAAACTTGAAAAAGAGCTTACTGATCTTGAATCTCAGTCAAATATTTTAACAGCTGGGTGGATGGCAGAGAAAGAAAAGCTTGCTGGGTCTCAAAAACTTAAAGAAAGCCTTGATCAAGCTCGTAATGAACTTGAAATCGTTCAAAGACAAGGTAACCTCTCACGGGCAGGGGAATTGATGTATGGTGTTATTCCCGACTTGGAAATGAAGCTCAAAGAGGCTGAAAAGCAAAGTCAAGAACACATGATCCGAGAAGAAGTCACGGCTGACGATATTGCGGGTATTGCTTCACGCTGGACCGGAATTCCCATTGATAAAATGCTCGAGGGAGAGCGAGAAAAACTTCTTAAAATGGAAGAAAATCTTCAAAAACGGGTCGTAGGGCAAACTGAAGCCGTGGTTGCGATTAGTCAAGCCGTCCGACGAGCTCGTGCTGGATTACAAGATGCAAACCGCCCGATTGGTTCTTTCCTTTTCTTAGGCCCTACAGGTGTGGGCAAAACCGAGCTTAGTAAGGCCCTGGCCGAATTCCTTTTTGATGATGATATGGCGATGACACGCATTGATATGTCGGAATTTATGGAAAAGCACTCTGTAGCCCGTCTTATAGGAGCCCCTCCCGGATATGTGGGATATGAGGAAGGAGGAACATTAACCGAATCCGTACGCCGGAGGCCTTATCAAGTCATTTTATTTGACGAAATTGAAAAGGCTCATCCCGATGTATTCAATGTTCTTCTTCAAGTTTTGGATGAGGGGAGACTCACAGATGGACAAGGTCGAACGGTTGACTTTCGTAATACTCTCATCATTATGACCTCAAATTTGGGAAGTTCTCTTCTTGCAGAGCATCCAGGATCTCCTTCAGAAAAAGTGCGCCAGCAAGTCATGGAAATTGTACGAGCCTCTTTCCGTCCCGAATTTTTGAATAGAATTGATGAGATTCTGCTCTTCCGAAGGCTTTCTCGTGAGGATATGAACGACATTGTGAAAATCCAACTTCAACGTCTTCTCTCCCTCTTAAAAGATCGCAAGATCACCCTAGAGGTAGATGATCTCGCTCTCACTTGGCTTGGGGATGAAGGCTATAATCCAGCTTATGGTGCGCGCCCCTTGAAACGAATTATTCAACGTGAGCTGCAGAATCCACTCGCCGTTATGATATTGGAAGGTAAACTTCACGATGGCCAGAAAATACAGGTTACAGCAAATACAAAAGGTCTTGTGATTGAAGGTGAAAACCTCTCGTCCATAACGTAAACCTGAGTTTTTGTGGAGAGAGTATTGCTTAGATTCCATCCGGTTTTGGTAAGAAGTACTTTTTTTTCATTCGCTTGCCCTCACGAAGACCCATAGGTGTCATCCTTCACCGTGCCATCATCGGGCTAGAATTGATTGATTTTCAACGAAAATCATAGCGCGTCTTGTCCCGGGGATCCATACATGACAAGGGCATGTTGGAGTAAGTGTTGCTGTTACCAAAATCGGATGGAATCTAGGGAAAGAAACAATTTTGCCCTCGTTTTTGTCGTTATTATTAAAATCTTAAGAAATTACGTGTATCCATAGTTTTAGGAGCTGAAAATAATAAAGCGTATCTAAAAACATGGAAAAATTCAAAAAATGACTTCAAAGAAAAAAGCGGAGCAAAAATCCATACAAACAGAATATGAAGAAGAGGCTCAACAAAGTTCATATTATATGGAGAATCTACCCACACTTACCGTTCCCTTTGCGCAATCTAATCACCAATTTACAACAGCTTTTGATCGAGACTTTCATGCAAAACTTGGCAAATTTTGGGCATTATCGCCGGCTTCCGTGGGGGGAGCCTATTTCGACTGGCTTACGCATCTCGCCATTTCACCGGGTAAACAACTGTCGCTTTTTGAAAGCGCTAGGGAAAAAAGTGCTAAGTTATTTGAGTATGAGTTATGGATTACAAGCGGCGTAAAAACGGAATGCTGTGCTAATCCAACTCCCGATGATAGAAGGTTTGAAAATAAAGGTTGGAAATCATGGCCTTATAATATGTATGAACAAGCCTTCTTATTAGCAGAAGAGTGGTGGATTGAGGCGACAAGCACAGTTCATGGAGTTTCTCAACATCA
>JAIEOZ010000157.1 GCA_019750035.1 Alphaproteobacteria bacterium
ACCGTCCGATTCACCAATTCATTCTGTAAAAAGGAGATCTGTCCCAATTCCTTATATTGAGAGGGCTGAATCTGGTTAAAGGCATTTTCCACGGCCGCCGTATGCCCTGTGAGCAACAACCCATCTAAAAGCAAGACCATGTGGCGAAGATCTGTTCCTGGAGTCGTTGAATCGGCAAAGGTATCAAAGTAAACGGCTGTTTTCTCCGCATTGCTGTCGTTTCCAGGGGGAAATGCGTCCGTAAAGTCTTGCAACGGTAATACAAAGACTTGAACCGCATTATTTGTGTAGTTGATGCTATACTTTAAGCGATCACTCGAAATAAGATTCGCAAATCGACCCTGAATCTTCCCGTTTGCGGCTAAAATCGTAAAAAGTTTATCCCGTATTGCACGACGAGGGCCCACTGATGTTAAATCAAAAGTTCCATTGAGTTGAATGTTCTTAGCTGTCAACTCACTTGAAAGATTATTTCCTGCCACCTTCGCATTCACAAAAGCTCCCGGCATGATATTCACGTTATCCGTTACCCTTATGCGGCTCATAACTTGAGGAATTGCAGCAGAAGCGGCCTCCGTCATAGAAAGAAGAGAAGGAGAAGAGGGGGGAAGAGACGAGTGCTCAAGAAAGAGATGCCCCCCTCCCTGAATAATCAGATCTTTCATACCGAGTGTTCCAAAGACCGTTGCGCCGGAATCAACCGTTACTGCACTTTGTAAAAGGGACCCGCTCCCTCCAAAAAGACCTTCTTTTACCTCAGTTGGACCTGTATAAGTATTGTCTTCTGTGAATAAAAGCGTCCCTGATCCTGTTTTTGTAACAGAGCCGGGTCCACTAATAATCCCTGCATAAGTTCCTGTACTTGGTTGATTAAAAGTTAGGAATCCGTTGTTAGCAATATTCCCAGTAAGGCTACTCGCGCTTCCTGTTACCTCTCCATTACTTCCAATCTGAATGTCAGTGCTAATATGGCTATTCGGCGCAAAACCAACTGACCCATTTATAACGAAGAACCCATTACCAGCAATATTACCTGAAAAAATTCCATTACTTCCTTGAGCAAATGTAAGCGTGCCCTCATCTATAAAGGTTCCGGTTGCAGGAAGACTCCCCGTTGATTGCCCTTGACTATCTGTAATGACCGTACCCGTAAGGGCGTTATTGGAACGAATCGTCGTTCTTCCTGTAAAGGTATTCTTTCCTGTAAGTGTAAGAGCTCCATTTCCTGATACTGTAAGTGGGCCAGTTCCCCCTATTGTCCCTGAGAGAGTCTCAGTGCTTCCAGGATTAATGAAGAACGTTCCTCCTCCACTGTTTAAGGTCACATCCCGCGAGCTCGTTAAATTCCCTACTACTTCGAGAGTTCCTCCATTGAAGGAAAGAGGGTCAGAGGGGGCTCCTAAGTTAGCATCTGAACTTATCGCAAGAATTCCTCCATTAATCTCCGTTCCTCCTGTGTAGCTATTTGCTACTTGTAAAATAAAAGTCCCTGTTCCAACTTTTGTTAAACCGCCCGATCCAGAGATAATACCACTAAATGATGTTGAAGTGTTATTTCCCCCCGTTGTGAGATTAAATCCATTTAAGTTCACAGAGGCACCACTACTTCCTGCTAGAGATCCTATCTCTTGTGAACCTAGAAGAAGAACATAACTTGCATTATCATTGATGGTTAAAGCTGTTGATTTTGAAAGAGAACCTATAATGCTACCCTGAACTATATTTGTTGCTCCTGTATAGCTATTGAAGTCTTGAAGATTGAGAGATCCATCCCCTGTCTTGGTGAGAGATCCCGTTCCTCCTATGCTTTCTGTAAAGAAAGTTGTATTTCCTACTGTGTCAACTTGAAACGTCCCTCCTCCATTACCTAAGGTTACATTCCGATCAATCACTATAAAATTACTTGTTGTTTCAAGGGTCCCTCCATTTAAGGTAAGACCTCCTAAGGGTTCCCCTAAATTACTATCTGAGCTTATACTGAGTGTTCCTCCATAAATTGTTGTTCCTCCACTATATGTATTCGCACCTGTAAGTGAGAGGGTTCCCGCGTTTGCTACTGCGAGGGGGCCTGCTCCACTCACAACTCCTGAAAGAGTGGCTACTCCTGCATCAACCTGAAATCCGCCTCCTAAAGCGCCCAAAGCTACATTCCGAGCACTCGACAGAGTTGCTGTGGTTTCTAGTACCCCACCATTTAAAGTAAGCGCTCCAGAGGAGTCCCCCAAATTACTATCTGAGCTTATACTCACATTTCCTTCCGAAATGATTGTCCCCCCCTTATAGGTATTTGTACCGGTGAGCTTGAGGATTCCTCCCCCTGTTTTTGTCAAACTACCAACCCCTGTCACAGTCCCTGAAAGCGTAGCGCTGTTTCCTGCCTGGTCAACTTGAATCACACCCCCCTGTTCATTGAGTGTTACATCTTGAGAAATGGCGCCTATTACCCCTTCTATGGCTTCTAGCGTTCCCCCACTAAAGGTAAGAGGCCCTGTCCCAAGATTTTGATATCGATTTATGCCTACACTGCCTTCTACAAAATTTGTCCCTCCACTGTAGGTATTGTTTCCTCCCACCAGTATTAGAGTTCCTGGACCTACTTTAGTAAGTGCCCGGCTCCCTGTTCCTCCTGATCCCAATTGGTCAGCAATGTCATCGCTATAAATTAGTCTTGCTCCTGCAGCGGGCTTAAAGGTTAATGTCCCCCTATTGCCCTGCAAAAAGATACCCTTTCCAAAAGCTCTTCCAAAGTTTGCACCCCTCCCTCCCGTAAGAGCTCCACCAGACATCGAACCAGCAGAACCTTGAATTGTAAGATTACCACCGTCTACGACAAAGATAGATCCTCCCATGGCAGCTCCCCCACCGCCAAAACCATTGACGGAGCTTCCTCCCCCAAAACCACCTAATCCTGGTGTTAAGCTAGCTCCAGCCCCCCCTCCAAAAACGCTCGAACCACCAGCAGCACCAGCAAAACCAGAACCGCCGCCACCACCAAAACCTCCAGTGCCACCTATGCCATTCTGTCCAGCCCCACCACCTCCTCCAAATCCACCAGCACCCCCGCTTTGATTACCTCCACTGCCACCACCTCCAAAACCACCTGCCCCTGGATGTCCATTGCCCGCTCCAGCCCCACCGCCACCACCAACTCCACCAGCTCCACCATTTTGCCCACTGCCACTGCCTGACTGTCCACCAGCTCCACCTCCTCCAGAAGCTAGATTAGTCCCTCCTCCTGCAATACTACCACCAGCTCCACTGCCATCTCCAGGCTGTCCTGCTGTACCACTTCCCCCCCCACCACCATTGAGTCCTCCTGATAGACTACCATTTGTCCCACCTGCTTGTGCTAGGGCTTGAGTACTTAAAATTTGCCCAATGCCTCCACTGGCACTGCTATTACTACCATAGCCAAAACCTCCTCCACCTCCAGATCCTCCAGTGCCTCCTATGCCACCACCTGCATTACTTGCATTGCCCCCTATGCCGCCGGCACCTCCATTAGTGCTTCCCATCCCACTCAGGCCACCACCACCCATAAAGGCAGCTGCACTTCCATTTCCCCCTATCGCTTTATTATCTAGAAAGGTAACGTCTTGGATCGTAACATTTGCATTTGTATTAACAAAGAGAGCGCCTCCTGCTCCCATACCTCCCCCAGAACCATCTCCTCCTTTAGCTGTCATGTTCTGAAAAGCTAAATTCGTCAGCGTTACAGACTGAAGAGCCTGAGGAGTTTGTGTTGCAGCAGAAGCGTTTCCCGGAAGGCCACTGACAAAAAGACCGCGCCGAACACCAGGGTTTGTCCCATCCAGAGTTAAGACTCCTCCTCCCTGATCTGGTTGAATTGTAAGATTACTAAAAATCATAGGAAGTTCGGTTTCGAGGTTAATAGTGCCTGCCGTTTGAATGGCAATAGTACTTATGACGTCATTCACCACTCCTTTTGGAGCTCCTGCAACGTTTGCCTCTAAAATAGCCTGACGTAAAGACCCAGGACCGTTATCATTTAGATTGGTCACCGTAAAGGTATCTGCTGCGAAAGCACAAGAAGAGTGCAAGAGGAGAAATACATTTATTAAAATAGATTTTTTTTTCATTTTTACTATCTTTCTTGAATGTAAATGAGGAGTCATGGAACCTTCTTTTTTATCTTTTCGCCAAACTTAGGCATGCTGAGTTAATTTCTTCACATATATAAATATTTAGTTAAAATTTAGTAAAGATAGAGAGATTTAGAAAAAATCAGGTTTACGAATGCAAACCCTCGAAATGAGATTTTCCCGAATGACATTAATAAAGGTTTTTTATTTTTTAACTTAATAATTTTTCGTTAAAAAATTTATATATTATTAATTTTTAAATAGTATTATTTTTATTTGTTATCATTTATTTTAAAAGGTGAAAAAATTGAAGAAAAGAAGTTTATATTCAGTAAGTACGTTTATCTTTTTAAGCACATCATCCCTCTCTTCTTTTGCAGAGACTTTTCCTAAAAAAGGAGAGTTTTCTTTTGAGAATGAACATAAAAGAACAACTCTTGCACCAAAAACCCTTAAAAAGGATGTAGAAACGGCTATAGAATTAGTAAGAAAAAAAATTTTAAATAAAGAAGAAATAAATTACAAAGAAATAGCGGATATTAGAACTAGTCCGTCTGAAAATAAGCGAGCTCCATACGGAGTCTTATCCAATATTTTTGATTTCATGAGCCATAACACTCAAACAAATTCATCTGAAGTTGAGTTGCTTTCCCACTCCCTTGATCAACTAGCGGTAGCTGGAATTACAAAATCTTATGGATTCGAACGTTTCTCCAAGCAAGAGCGGTGGGAAATTTTGAATGATCTGGCAAAGGGAGGGAGTAAAAAAGCCCAGTGGGAAATTAATCATGCCCTCCTGTGGGGACGCAGAGGACAAGATAAGACGCGTCTTCGTGATCGATTAAAAACACTCAGAGATCAAATAAGGCAAGGAGATCAAGATGCTTTAGAAGAAGTTACGATAGGATCTCTTGCAGCTTTAACGCGTAGCATAAATGCTGAAAAAGGGTATTCCCTTCCACGGTGGCTCGATCAATTGTGGTTTTGCGCAGCCTTTGGACATACCGGTGCAAGAGAAGCTATCATACAACATATTAACGAAAATACGTACGTTCAAGTTGCGAAAGATCCCGAAGGGCACTATCAGGACTTAAAAAGGCACGCAAAAAAAGGAAATAAATTTGCACAAAAGTTAGCGGCTGAAGCTGTTTTTCAGGGAGAGCTCGCACAAGGTAAGAAAAGCCCACAGCAACGATTTAATGAATTGATTGAACTGAAGGACATGGGCAACAAAAAGGCCTTTGACTATATGTGTTTGGTGCTTGCAAAGGGGCTTTTAGGACAAAGTTCTACATCGATGCTTGAACAAACTAAAAAATTTGAAATGTTTATTATCGAAAATGCAAATCGTTTTTCTGTAAGAGATGATATTTTAAGCGAAATTGTTGATACAAGAGTGCTCCCTGAGAAAAGGTTTGCTTATCTTAAAATGCTCGCGAAAAAAGGGGTGAAGACAGCTGAGAAAAGAGTTGTTAAAGCCCTTGCTGAGGGGAAATTTGGACAAGAGAAGCGGCCTTCTCATGAGAGATTTAATGAGCTGGTGAAACTTGCGGATGAAGGGAGTCAGATTGCAAAAAGTCAAGTTGTAGAGTTTCTTTACTTTGGCAAACTTCTTGTTAAACGAGTCTCTGCAGATGAAAGGTATGAAAGGTTAATGGCATATATTAATCTTAATAATCCGAAAGAAAAAGAATGGTTATCATATATTCATAAATGGGGCGCATTAGGAATCGCCAGCGTTCCTCAATCTGGAGAACAGTTTTTAATAAAGGCAGGCTCTAGGCTTTCTGATGAGCTTTTTCTTTCTCTTAAGTCTGAACAAGCAGAGAAAGGAAATGAAGAGGCTAAAAATTGGCTAAATCAAATTATCTATAAGGGAACACATGGATATGGGGCCCAGACACCTCAGGAACGTTTTAAACTTCTTCAAATTCGTGCCCAAAATGGGTGTCAGTTTGCGGAAAAATATATGATAAGGGCTCTTATTCTAGGAAGTCTTGGTCAATCTGAGCGAAGTCCTGAGGAACGCTTTAAAGATCTGGAAAAACTATCTATTCATCAACAGAGTGTGAGAGCTCAAAAATATATGGCGTGGGCAGTTTCTAAGGGAAAATTAGGACAAGAAAATAGATCACACCAAGAGAGGTTCTTTAGTTTGGATGAAGAGGCAAAAAGAGGAAATAAATATGCTGAAGACGCAATGGCAGTTGCCCTTCTTTATGGATCTTTAGGGCAATGGAATCGCTCTGGAGATGAGAGATTTGCTGCTCTTGATGTTTTAGCCTCCTCTGGGAATGAAAAGGCTCAAAAAATTATCGTAGGCTTGCTTTCCGATGGCGTTGAGGGAGAATTTTATCAGGAAGCAGAAATACGTATAAAAAGAAAAGAGTTTTTTGCCCAAGATCTAAAAAGTGAACAAGAAAAGCTCGAAGCTTTGGAGCAACGAGCTCAGCGAGGTAATAATTTTGCACGTCAGTACGTTATGAAGGTAGCTGGAGAAGATCATTTTATTTTCGACGGATCCTCTCGTTTAGAAAAGCTTCTCCATTGGGCAGCCTTGGGAGATAAGGACGCTTTTGGTTATTTGGAAAAAGGCGTTGATATAAATTCAAGTCAAAATAACGGTCTACAATTGCTTAAGCTTCTTGTTTTTTTAAGAGAGACCATGGCAGAAATGAAATAGAAAAAAAACGGATGGCTTATTCGCTCACATGATTGCTGAATGACAAGCTTCAATTGAAGGGCGACTCTATTTTGAAGCTAAGTAAAAAAGTCAAAATCCTCCTTCTCACAGTGAGGACATTGCAGAAAGAGAGCTGGAGGAGAATGGATCACGGGTCTCCGATCTAAGGGAATTTCCCCTATCTTCCTCCTTAGGTGTATTCCCAGGATAGGGGAACATAAATTTTTTGAATAAATTTCTGACTAGAAGTTTAAAAGAGTTCTTCTAGATATCATATCTTCAAGTTTTGATTGATAGGAAAAGGAAGTTTTATGTTTACTGTCATTGAACCAAAAGATCATCATTTTTATCCGACTTTTCTAAGTTCAGCGGAAGAACTTATCAATGATCATTCCATTCTTAAGAAGTCTTTTCAAGATATTTCAAATGCTACATTTATTGTCTTTATGGATGAATCAAAAAGATTTTATGGAGGGGCTTTATTACTTAAGCAAAAGGTGAGTCCCCTTCATAAAAGAATTCAGAAAAGCATAGCCGCCTTCGCATTAGAAAGGAAAGAAATTTGGACATGCACCCTCTTTCTCCGTGAGGAAAATAATAGTTTTTCCCGTCATTTTGAGTTCTTTTTTGAAACTTTTTATCGAAATCTTTATAAGAAGCTTGTTGAGTTTGGAACGAAAGAAAAAACTGACTTCTTATACATGATGTTAGAACCAGGTGAATACCTCTGTACCGAAGTTATGGGATGCTGGCCTTACGTGTTTGAGGTTAAGCCACACGAATCCACGAGTGGCTTATTTCATGGTGTTTTATCTTTTAAAATAAAGATCCCGAAAACCCAAATAGAAAGTCGAACAACAAAATTTCCTATAGAAAGCCATTTGGCGGCTTAGCCTCCCTGCTCATAAGCGCCGCCAAAAAAGAGGAGGGATCGAGATGTTATTT
>JAIEOZ010000299.1 GCA_019750035.1 Alphaproteobacteria bacterium
GGGGTGATGAGCATGCGGATGTCCCTCTATGCCTTCAGCATATCCTTTAGAGGGCATTCGCCCGAATTGAACAAACCCAAGAGGCGTTTTATCACCTTGGCCTTCTTCCTGGTAAAAGACTGTATAAAGATGATATAAATTTCCGGCTATTTGACGGTTTATGTTTTGACCAGCAAAAATATTTGGTGCGCGTTCAACGGAAGGATACCCCTCTTTAAGAGGCAACGCCTGAAGAGTCCCCTGATACTCCTCAAAAGATTCAGGCCTAGCTGATTCTAAAGTGATGCGCCCCTGAGCCTGAGCACTGCTCCAAACAGCTCTTACAGTCTTGGGTGCTCCTTCTTCCCCTTGAATTTCAAACGCTTCCCACATTGCATAACTTTGAGAAAGCATAAAAGGCAAGACAACAACCGCCCTTAAAATAATTTTTTTAATCATGAGGCCCTCATATTGTGAATTAGAATACATTTTTATCCTAGGTCGAAGATACAAAGAGTCAAAAAAGAAAACAACAAAGAGTTTTCTTAAGAAAGAAACACTTTCTCTAAAAGATGTTCATTTTAAACAATCTTAACAGAGAAAGAACGTTGAAAGATGGACATTGTTTTACACTATCTACTCGTCTATAGTTTTCCTCTCAATTCCATCAACCAATCATGGGCATGCTCATAATAATATTTTCTTTCATATAGTTAAGACTTAAAATTGCACATTCTATGATTGATAAAGGATTACAAGAAGGTTAATACGAGCTAATAATCATTATGAAAACAATAAAAACAATACCATTATTTTTTTTACTCTATAGCCTGTTTATGAATTCTTCATCTGCGAATCCATTCTCATTAGCTGCAAAAGTCGGATCATTAGGGGGGGGAGTAGAAGCTTCATATAGGATAAATCCTCTGTTTTCTGTTATTGGATCAGTAAATGGTTTTAAATTTTCTATCGGATTAAGTAATAGAAATGTAGAGCTGAATGGTAACATTCCTCTTTTTACGACTGGGGTAAGTTTAGGTATTCACCCATTCAATAATAATTTCAAGCTCTTAGCGGGTATTTTTTATAATGGAAATCAATTTGATTTAACTTCAACCTTAAAGCATAACGTCACTCTTCGAGGAGAAACTTTCACTCCCGAACAGGTAGGAAAAGTGAAAGTAACTGATTATTTTAATAAGCTGAGCCCTTATTTAGGGATTGGTTTTGATTCTCCCCTTCATAACGAAAGTTCATGGAGCTTTATCGGAGAATTAGGGATTCTTTTTCAAGGATCTCCAAGAGCCAAACTTAAAAGAACAGGAGGAGGAAAAGTCTCTCCTCTCATAAAGGATTATATTGAGAAACAAGCTAAGCATTCTGCAGATAAATTGTTTTTAAAATATTATCCTGTACTCTCCATAGGAATGAAATATTCGTTTTAAGTATAAAGGAAAAACCTAAAAAAATTAAGGCCCTCCGTCCCAGTGTCTGAACCAGAATTCTTCTTTTCGGCACACAGACTTTGTTGTTGGAAAGATTGTGCCTTTTTAAGAAATTTGGTAAAATGGAAAGCCTAAAAGGAATCCTTGATGACCTCACTGACTTTTGCTGACATTCAAAAAGCACAAGCCCTTTTACGGGATGTCATCATTGAAACACCGACACTTTATTCTCCCTATCTTTCGAGAGTGTTTGAGTCTCCCATTTTCTTAAAGATGGAAAACTTTCAAGAAACAAGTTCGTTTAAAGAGCGGGGCGCCTATGTCAAACTTAAGAGTCTTCCCAATCTGGTTCTCCACAAGGGAGTCATTGCTGTCTCTGCCGGCAACCATGGACAAGCTGTCGCCTATCATGCCCAAAAGCTGAAAATTCCCGCAACAATCGTAATGCCTCTCTTTACACCTCCGACAAAGGTAGGGAATACGGAAAAGTGGGGGGCACGTGTTGTCCTTGCAGGACAAACGCTCGATGCGTCACAAAAAGTAGCAGAGGAGATTGCCGCTAAAGAAAGCCTTACTTTTATTCACCCTTATGATGACCTTTCCGTGATCGCAGGTCAAGGAACCATCGGGTTAGAAATGCTTGAGGCTCAACCACAATTAGAGGCCCTGCTGATTCCCGTTGGTGGCGGTGGGTTATGTGCAGGCATTGCCGTTGCTGCCAAAACTTTGAAACCCTCTCTGAAAATTTATGGAGTGGAAGTGGAGGGATACGCCTCAATGGCCCATGCCCTTTATCACAGAAATGAGGTAAAAGAGGCAGGAGGTACACTCGCGGAAGGAATCGCAGTAAATCACCCAGGAGTGCTTCCTCAAACCCTTTTAAAAGATCGTCTTGAAGATATTCTTGTGGTTACAGAAGAAGAAGTTGAGCGGGCCGTTGATTTATTTGTCCGTAAACTCAACATGGTTGTTGAAGGGGCAGGCGCTGCAGGTCTTGCCGGACTTTTACATGCGCCGTCGCTTTTTAAACATAAAAACGTTGGAATTGTCGTGAGTGGTGGCAATATTGATGCGCGTTTGATCTCTTCAATTGTCATGCGAGGACAAATTCATGATGGACATTTTACTTTCTTGCGAATTGACGTTCCAGATGTTCCGGGGGTTTTGGCGCGTATTGCCACAATTATTGCAGAACATCAAAGTAATATTCTTGAAGTTAAGCACCAACGCCTTTTTTATGAAATTCCCATTAAAAAGACAGAACTTGACATTATGGTGGAAACCCGTGGGGGTAAGCACATTAAAATCATCATTAACGATTTAAAGGCGGCAGGATTTGAGGTCACCACTTTACGGGGACAGTTCATTGATGTCTAATACCAATACCGTAATTTAAGTTTACGTTTTTGGATTGCTTTGTCGGGACTTTGTCCCTCCGCGCAATGACGAACCTATTGTTTTGCAATATAAAAACTCGTCATTGCGAGCGAAGCAATCCAGAAGTATACTTGTTCTTAATTATTTTTTGTAAATGGTATAAGAACGTATACTTTATAGCGTAAAGCTAAAATCATTGACCATCATACCAGGCACAGAAACCCCTCCTAAGGTTCTTTCTCCATAGGAACACACATCAGGGATAAGCTCAGTGCGTTCACTTAAAGCTTCAAGGGCCTCTCCCCAAAAATGGTAAATCGTTTCATCAAACCTCATATCGTCAATGGGGCTCACAATCTCTCCCTTTTCAACCCAAAAACAGCCATAGCGTGTCATTCCTGTGATACGCCCCTGTTGAAGATCGCTCCAATTTAAATAATGGAGGTTTGAAACATAAAGGCCAGTTCCAAGATTTTGCAAAATGTGATCTTCCTGCAAGCTTCCCGGATGAATAAGCGGAGACCGTAAACTTTCTCCCCCATTTGCAGCGTTAGACTGAAGACCGTACTCTTGGGCTGTCCGACGATTAATAAGAGGCGAAGTCAATTTTCCATTTGTAATTAAAGGAATTCTTAAAGCCGAAACATCGCCAAACTCATTAAAACGAGGAACGAGTCCTTGGGTAAAATCCTCGTCCACGGACAAAAGGGGAGATAAATGAGCTTGTCCTTCATATAACTTTTTGAAGGCAGAGCGATCTTGCATGATGGCTCCCCCACTTATTCCTGACCAGGAAAGGATTTTTACAAATTCTGCTACAGCCGCCGGCGCAAAATAAACACGGTATTTGCCTGGCAAAATCTTCCGAGACGTTCTTTCAAAGAGAGCGAGCTGGTTCTTAGCTTGGTTAAGATTGGCTAAATAGGCTTCATCTTTCCAAACATTCCCAGCATAAATGGCTTTGATCGCTTTTTGAGCTGAGGTGTAAAGAGAATAATCAAAATAAAAATTCTCAGTTGAAAACCAATGGAATTGACCCTTTGAATTCATTGAGGCTCGCATCAGAAGACCCGACGCAAATAACCCAGCCAGATCAACAGAATGGGCAGGTTTAAGCAGAGTTTCCGCTAACTTTTCAACGTCGGGGAGCTTTCCCTTAAAATCTTCTTCACTGCTTGCTCCAGCTTCTGGAAGGACAAGATAGGGATCTTCAGGTAACGTTTCACAATTCTGACGGCACTTTTGCAACATGTGAAGAGCGTATTTTAAGTCTTCTTCTCGCTCTCCCTTCAGTGAAAATGCAATCTCTGTCCGTCGGTGATGGGAGATCAAGCTCATGGTTAAATATCCTTGGCTAACCTCAGACACCTGCTTCACTTTCGCTTGGCTTACGCGAACAAAAAGAGTTTCTTCTCCTGAATAAGATAAGGTCATCTGTTCGTCAGCTTTAAGCTCTTGAAAGAGGAGAGTACTCAAAGCTTTTAGATCTTGTTTTTGGTATTGTCTTTTGTCGTTCTTCATAAAGCCCCTCCAAACACATCAATATTTTCAAATAAGCAGACAGGCACAGCATGTCCTACACGGATGGCTTGGTTGGGTTCACCTTTGCCACAATAGGGAGACCCCCAGATTTCGAAGGTCGAAGAATCACCAACCATTTTTAAATTTTTCCAAAAAGTAGAAGTAACCCCCCGATAATTTGGATTTCTAAGGGTTTTCGTGAGTTTGCCCTTTTCAATCAGTTTCGCATACTCACACCCAAACTGAAATTTGCGCCGGTAATCGTCAATGGACCATGAAGAATTTGTAGTCATATAAATACCGCGCTCTATACCAGCGATCATCTTGTCAAAAGAGGTATCCCCTGGTTCAATATTAATATTCGCCATACGATCAATAGGGGGCCTGTTCCAAGAGCTCGCACGTGTAGAGGCAACCCCAGGGACACCCGACCGCTTTTGGCTATCAATTCCGCCAATGCCCCGCAAAAGGACTCCATCCTTAATAAGATACTGGTGGGTCGCGGCAAGACCCGTATCATCAAAACCATAAGAGGCATATTCACCCCCAACAGTGGGATCGAAAACAACATTGAGTAAAGAAGAACCATACTGCAGCTGACCAAAGTCAGAGAGCTGAACAAAACTCCACCCTGCATAGTTACGTTCATCTCCTAAAATACGATCAAGCTCTAAAGGATGACCGATTGATTCATGCAATTGCATATAAAGCTGATCAGGGGCCAACACTAAATCATAGGCGCCTGTGGGACAAGGTTCGGCGTTTAACAATTCAAGGGCTTCTTTGCCGATTCTTTCTGCTTCACGCTCCAATCGCTCTCGATTTAAAAGTTCAATTCCCCCTTGATGACAAGAAAGACCTGTCGTGCGTGTTTGTATCTCTGTTCCTTCTTGGGCTGTTGTCGATAAGTATGAAGCCACTGATGAAATATGTTGGTGGATTTCAGAACCGGCGCTGCTGACTAAAGTTATGTTTTGATCAATTAACAAAGCCTGCGCCATCCTGTTGACAATCTTATCGGACACTTTCATTTTTTGAGTGGCATCCACCAGCATCTCCATAATTTCACCAGCACTTGCTTTATCAAGGGAATGCTGTACAGGAGAATGATAACGCCCAGAAGCTGTCGGACGATGGTGAGCATTAAAAGGAAAAACTTTCCAGGAGGCCATATGCTTTGCGAGCTGAGTCGCTCGATCACAGGCAACTTGTAAAGCCTGATCACTCATATTGTCAGTCGCACAATAAGCAAATTGTCCATCAACCAAAACCTCAATCATCAAACCATGATCAAAGGTCGTTGAATTGTTTTCAAATTTCCCGTTCCGAGCGATAGAGGTCTGTGTTGTTTCCTTAACCTCTCTGATCCCAAGCCAATCGGCTTTATGGTGTAGATTATTGAGGCGTTGTGCTAGATTCTTTGCCATAGGAGAGCTCCGTAAAAGGAAATTTACATATCTTAGTTTGGATTATAGGATAAGCCAGCTTCAAAAAAAAGAGGCTGAGTCGTTAAATACCGCCCTTTTTGCCTCACCAAAGGAAGATGATGAGGGTTGGTGACCAGGTCAATCACTTGACCCAAGATGATTTCGTGGTCTCCTCCCTCATAGATGGCTCCTCGTTGACAAATGACGTGTCCTAAAGATTCAGACATTAATAAACATCCTGTTGTAGGATGACGATGGCTTTTAAGGGCTTGCCAATCAAGAGGGATGCGTTGAGCAAAACCATCGGAGAGGTGGGATTGAGTCTCACTTAAAATGTTAACCGCAAAATAAAGAGATGCCTTAAAAAAAGGAAGAGCTTTAGAGGACTTCGAAAGACAAAACAAAATTTGAGGAGGGCTCAAGGAAACGGAGGTAAACGAACTAATCGTTATCGCGATGTCTTTTTCTTGCCCTAAAGGCGTTGTGACAACAGTCACTCCTGTGGGAAAAAGGCCAAGAGTTTTACGAAATTGATCTTCTGTAATGTTCATGCTTTTCTTTTAGGGGAAAAGAAAGAATATGAAAACAAATAAATGTAAAAGAGTTCTTTTTTTGTATAGCTTCGATAGATGCAATCTTATAAAAAATAAGCTTCGTTTAAGCTGTTTTTCTGCATGTCTTAAAAAAAGTCTCAATTTTTAAAAAAGATAAAGATAGTTTACGAAGAAAAAAAGGGTGTGTTAATAATTAGAAGCGAGTCAATAAGTTCTAAAAATATTGACAATGTTTTTCATAAAAAGAGGTTTCTACTAATTGTTTTCCTTAATAAAGGAGTGTAAGACCATGCTTAGAATAATCCTTTCATCATGCCTACTTTGTATCGTCTTCTCTTTTGGTGCAGGTGGTGTTGTTCTCGACGAAAAGGGGCAACCTCATCCGGAGGTTATTAGAATTTTTGAGATATTTCAGTTTAACCTAGGCCCTAGCCCTTCCCTTGAAACGTTAAATAGGATAGGCCAAAAAGAATTTCTCCGGCCTGCAAAAACCGAAAGATTATCAAAGGAATCGATAGAACATTACAAAAAACTTTGCTCTCAACTATCTCCTCAAGATCAAGATGAAATTCTGGATCATTTTAGAAGAATAGGGGATATTGAAGCGGTGTACCCGTTTCGCAAAGATCCAAATTACATCCTGATTCAAGGTTCAACTCTTTCTAGTCTTCGTGAGCGTATAATGTTTTTTGTTTTTCTAGTAGAGAAGGAAAAAATAAAATTATTACCAAATACAAACATAATCTTTTTAATGGGAGATAGGGATTTATTTGCTTCTGAAACAAAAGAAGTCCTTCTTAATCCTGCTCCTTTTAAATTAAGAAAAGAGTGGCGCATCCCCAAAGTCCTTCCCACGAATGAGCTTGACTTAGGAGAATTCGTATGGAAGCAATTAGACCTTCCTCCTGCGCTACAAAAACAAACACCCATATTTGTAAAAGCTCCAAAAAAGCCCAATGCGCCTCGTGCCCAAACAGAAGATTGCGTCACAGAATTTCTTAAAAAGCATGACGTGCCTGAACAATCTACATTTTTAGTGATTTCTGGAAATCCTTACGTTTATTATCAAAAGAGAGTCACTGAGTTGATGTTTAAGAAGCGAGGGTATGGTAATAAAAGATTTAGTGTTGAGGCGGTAGGAGATGCCACTCCTATTCATGAGAATGATGATAAATTTATAACGATAGGTATATTGTTGGATAATTTAGCGCGTACATTATATACTGAAATTCAGTTTCTTAAATAAATACGCCGCAAAGAAAGCCATTGCTCAAAATAACGCTTTAGAGAATTCGATTGATTTTAAAGCAGAAGAAAAACTTGCAATAGCACTCACCAAACTGGACACAATTGTTTTTACTTCATACGTATATGGTAAAAACCTATGGTGTATCGACGGCTTCCTTTCTTTGGGTTCTTCTCCCTGCCGCATGTTTATGTGTTTCTGCACTGTTTGAAGGATATGTTTGGACGCTTTCGACGGCCATAGGACTTTTATGTATTGTTTTTGGAGCTATCTTAAATTATGGAAATGTGAATATACTGAAGAGATTTTCGAAAAATTTAGATTAAATTCAATAATTGTATCTCGAGGTTATTTATTAATTAATGCGCTTCCCCCCTTTGGAGCAAAAACTTAAAGAACATAAAGAGGATTGGGATTATGTTTCGAGCAGAAAAAAACGCACACCTACCCGTTCTTGATTTATGGAGAACAAACTTTGTTAAGTTTAAAGAAGAATTGGAAGATACGGGAAACGTCGTTATACCAAAAAAATATTTACCCTGGACCTTTCAAGACCTTA
>JAIEOZ010000307.1 GCA_019750035.1 Alphaproteobacteria bacterium
ATCTAATTTTTCGAAAAAAGTTTGGCCTGCACTGTGGGTTGAGTAAATTCTTTGTTCTAAAATATTTGTTTCCCAATAAGGTTTTCCTGGCCAATCTAAGTTTAAAAACACCTCATCCGCGAGGGCAACCATAATAAATTTTGCTTCTTCGTAATAATTTAGAGAAAAGGCATTCCCACCATAGCGTGCTTTGACAGACTGTTGTTCAAGAAAATATTGTAATTTCGTAAGAATAAATTCAGCCGTTGCATTGGGTGACGACTCGCTTTTATCTTTTGCTTTCATCCATGGTTTAGAAATGACTAAATGTTTATGTGCTAAAACTTCTCTATAAAATTCTTCAAAGCATTCAACAATAAAAGATGCTCGTTCGTTTTCTTTATTAAAGCGTGCCACGAATTCTAATTCCTCTTATTATTATTAATACCCCTAGGGTATTTTTTTGTTAAACACGAAATGAACATTCTTCATCAAATTTTAGCTAAATTTTTCTTAAAATTCCGTTAACTTCTGTTTTCCTCATCAGTTTCTTTTGGGTTATAAAGTATAATATCTACAGGTCGTGTCGAATCGTTATCTGCTACATTAAAAAGGCATAAAACCCCTTTGGGATCAATATAGCGAGGGTCTACATCAACAATGAAAAGCTGAGCTCCACTTGTTCCTATTAAGTTCATAGAAGGAACTTCTGTGACAGGCGTACGGGCTGCACCTAAAACGCGGTTATCTTTTGCAACAGTCACATACTTATCGGAGACAATAACACAATTGTTAATCCAGTTTAAAAGTTCAGGCATAGCCATGGTGGAGTTTGCTTGAGCACTTAAAACAAGGTGATCTCCAACCCAAGACGATTGAAGTTGAAGTGAAAAGACACGGTTTGTTAAAGTGAAGGAAACAGTTGAATAGCTTTCTTCAATTTCATCAAGAACATTGGTAATATACCCAATGATAAGGGAAAAACTTTTTCTAATGTCTAAGTGGTTATAAGGGTCAAAGCGAGGAGGCAGGTCGCCAAATCTGATTCCTGAAATTTGACCAGCTAGTGAGCATAATTCATGATAAATATAAGTGGGGTGCACTTTATCAAGTCCAAGTGTAGTTTCAAAAGGTAAAAGACCTGCAATGATTTTGAGGCGTATCGCTTCAAGTCGGATGAAAAAAGGATTTTTAACAGTCATATCTTGTACGGTTTGCACTTTTTGCTGTAAATAACCTAATTTTTGTCGCAGACGTTCAACAAGCGTATCACAGTCTTGTTTTAGATCTGTAATTGCGCTGATCTCAACTAAGGGAGGAAGATAATCTGTTAAAGAGTAGCTTTTGGAATCATAAGTGACTTGAGCAAGGGGGAAGGAAACATAATGAGCAGGGGGCTCTAGGCCCACTTGTAAGCATAAATTCGGTATAAGTCGTGGAACATCAATTGTTTGCTCACCAGTGTTCATATCAGCAACGCGCGTAGATAAGGAAGATAAATAACGTGGAAATTTTCCTTCTAAGTTTGTTGCACCATTTTCTAACTCGGGGATGCATAAATAAATAAAGAGAGGAGAAGCTTGTAAATCATTTTGAAAAGTGCTGAGGTTTACTTCCAACGGCGTTGTTGTCTCTGGAAGAGCAAGGACGATAAGACCATCTGGCATAATGACTTCAAGCTCAGTGGGGCGAAATGTACCAGAGGTGAGCAGAGCTTTATCAATTTTTAGGTTAACAACTCCCCAAAAAAAAGGAAAGGTATGAGAGACATAATACGTTGTTGCCCGATCCACACGTATATCTGCTTGCTGAAAATGTTGCGGCATGAGAAGCATACCTTCATGCCATTGAATAAGATTCATCGTTGATGCTGTCATTTTCTCACCTATTTGCATGCGGTTTTATGGGGGATTGTTTGAGAGAGGGGACGTTCGCTTTCGGTGCCTGCGTACGACCACCTATAGAACTCACACTGCTCTTTATATTTTGAGGTGTTTGTGAAATAGAATTGAAACTTTTTTGCACACTTTGGGTCGTCTTAGAAATTGAGCCCGCAGCGTTTTCTACACTTTTTGTTGTGTTTGTAATAGAGTTTGCAATATTTTGAGTTCCCTTAGAGATAGACTTTGCGGCCCCTCGTAAACCATAAGGTCTCGAGGTGGATTGACCATTTTGAGCGGGGGATCTCTGAAACTGCTGAACTTGTTGAGCATTTAAGGGCCGCAAAGGTTGTTGCATATTAAGAGGGTTCAAAGGTTGCGTTGTAATGGCAGACCCTTGGGTTTCAGGATTGCAACAGGCAGAATTATTCTGTTGTGTTGGGGGCACAACCATCTGACAGGGTTGTGTTGTATCACTTGGTGGAGTGCACTCTGCTAAACCTTGATCACAAATCTCTGGTGAAGCCCCTCCTGGAGTATTTGACATGGTAACACCATTTGTTACGTTGCGTGTGTCGTATATGACTAAGTTCTTAAGATCATCTTTTAAAAGAAGTATTTTTATGACCCCGTTTGGTGCGACTTTAAGGCGATGATCTCCTGGTGTTAAGTAGTTCGCGAAGACAAAGCCTGCATAAGCATCTGCAGATTGTTGCACTTGAAAATCTTGAACTGTTTGTCCTGGAACAAGTTCCCAATGCCAAATAGATACGAGTGAGGGGTTATCTAAAAGAAGTTGTGGTGAAGAAGAAAAGTACTTGCTAGCAGATAAACTGCTAAATGTTTTTACAAGTTGATCATCATAAACAAGAACGAGGTCTACTGCGACTGCAGAATTTTGGTTTGCATCAAGGTCAGTATAAATTGATACTGATTGAATAGAAAGATCAGGTTGAATAAAATTTCCACATGAGGTTATACCTAATGTAACAAAGATAGAAAGCTTCTTTAAAAAGTTTTTTTTGAAAATTGATAGCATCTTTGCACTCATGAAATAACTCTTATTTTTGTTGTGATATTTTTGCTACAATTGCGCCAGGGATTGTGTTTGATGCAAACTGGGTAGCTGCTTCCAGCGCCATATTATAATCCTTATACAATCCACTGTGGACATAGTATAAAGACCCTCCCTCTGAAGATTTACCTTCAACAACCTGTGAAGGGAGGCTTAGTCCCTGTAAATAATTTACAAGAGCAACAGCATTATCTTTTGCGGCATAAGCCCCTAACTGAACGGTATAATCTTCATTCCCTGTTTTAGCAGAAGGCGCAGAATTGCTCTGAGAGGGCGCTGATGACGCTTCTTTTTGCGAGATGGGCATTGAAGATTGAGGGGGCGAAGAAGGAGGTGCACCAGAAGGAGGAGCGCTCTGTTGAGAAGGTAATGTTTTCTGGTGAGAATAAGGGGAAGGGACGTGGGCATGGCTTATTGAGCTTTCAACTTTGCTCCCTATTTGTTGTCCTACAGCATTTTGAGTGGCCTTCATAAGGGGCTGGAGAAAGGTAGGGACGTCAGGAGTTGGGGCACTTGCAATGATTCCTCCTGTTGCTACGCCCATGGCTGTAGCATAAGTTGAGGGATTCACTTGTTGAGGAGCAGAATTTGCTTGATGCTCCCCTTGAGGAGCTGCAAGACCCGCGGCGGGAGCTCCTGTTTGGTTTGTGTACATAACAGGAGAAGCTGAAGGCCCTGCAAACCATACCCCTAACAAGACACCACTTAAAAAAGTAAGGGCGCCTGAAAGCATTAAAGTAAGAGAGACTGCAAATAAAGAAAGCTTGTTCATGCTTGTTGCCGTTCCTTTGCTATTTGATTTTTTCGCAGCTGCTATGCTTGGAATGGGGAGAGTGGGGGGAGGGGGAAGGCTTCCTGCTGTTGCCATGGGATGAAGAGAAAGCTGCTTCTGCGCAGTCATTTGCGCCCAAGCAGCTTGTTGTGCTTGACTCATTTGATCTTGTATATCTTGATCTTGTGCGGCTTGTGCCATTTTTCATAAGCCTTATTAATTTTTTGCTAGTGTACAGAAGAATATGAAAAAATGGTAGAATTTTATATTTTTTAAGTGCAATCTCTCTAAAACTGTGTCTTCTATGCAAAAATGCTAAATATCAGCTAAGGAAAAGAGGCTATGCAGCAGTATATCATTGGTAACTGGAAAATGAATGGAACCAAAGCTGAAGCACATAAGCTAGCTTTGGGTTTTTTAAAACGAGTGCAACAGGCGACTCGCCCTCTTCCGCATATTATCTTATGCCCTGCCTATCCCTATTTAATATCTGTTATAGATGTTCTTAAAAATTCGCCCATTGATGTGGGGGCTCAAGATTGTCATCCAGAAAAAAATGGTGCTTTTACAGGGGATGTAAGCGCTTCGCAAATCGCTGATGTGGGTTGCAAATATGTCATTGTGGGACACAGCGAACGAAGACAATATCATCATGATGAAAGTCCTCTCATTAGACAAAAAATTAAAGCAGCTATTAAAGGGGGATTACGACCCATTCTTTGTGTTGGAGAAAGTACGGAAGAGCGTAAGGCTGGGAAAGCTCTACAAATTATTTCAACCCAGCTTGCCACTGACTTGCCTGAAAGTTTTACACCTCACGATCTTCTCATTGCCTATGAACCCGTTTGGGCAATAGGCACAGGTCAGATTCCATCGTTTGATCAAGTAGAAGAAGTGATGGGCTTAATAAAACATGAGCTTTCTTTACGGATCACCGGAGGAAGTCTTATTCCGACTCTCTATGGCGGTTCAGTAAACGTTCACAATTCCTCCCCCCTTTTAAACCTTCCTCATGTCGATGGCCTTCTTGTGGGGGGCCTCAGCTTACGACTTGATGAGTTTTGGGAAATTATTACGGCATCTCAGCGATAAGGATGTTAGTTCATCAGAGTTTTGGATAAGGAAGTATATCTTAAAACGTCAATGCGAGCGAAGCGAAGCAGGCCATACTATAAACCGCTGGCTTTTTTAGGGTTGCTTCGTCGCTTATGCTCCTCGCAATGACAGCAACTATTTGTTTTTAAATATGAAAAGATATTATTTATCTAAAACTAAGGTTAGTTAGAAAATGACGCTCAAAACGCGCATTGAAGAGAAACTACGCCAGACGTTTTCTCCTCTTTATTTGAGAGTTGAGGACGACTCTTATCAACATGTTGGCCATAAAAATTATAAACCTGGCGCAGAAAGTCATTTTAGTGTGAGGCTTGTTTCTGACGCTTTTTCAGGGATTCCTCGTGTTCAACGGCATCAAAAAATTTATGCCTGTCTAGAAGATGAGATTAAGAATGGGGTTCATGCTTTGTCTCTGCAGACGCTTTCTCCGGAGGAAGCGGAGGCGTTAAACGAACAAGCGTAATTTGATGTCGCAACCGCCTAAGAATATCCATTCGAAAGCCGTGGATCATGAATGATTGGCCGATTTCAGGAATTTCTCGTGTTTCATGCAAAATAAGACCGGCTAGGGTAGCTGCGGACTCATCGGGTAACTCCCATCCAAATTGTCGATTGAGATCTCGCAGCGTTACAGTCCCATCTATAACGTATGTTCCATCGGGTGCGATTCGAACGCCTGGAATTTCTACGTCATGCTCATCCACAATTTCACCAACAATTTCTTCCAAAATATCTTCGAGCGTGACCATTCCTTGAAGATCTCCATACTCATCGATGACAAGGGCAAAATGCTCACGTCGTTCTCGAAAAGCAGCCAGTTGTGAAAAAAGGGTTGTTGTTTCAGGAATAAACCAGGGGGGACTTGCAATTTTTTTGATGTTGAGCTTTTCTAAATCTGCTTTGTGGGTTTGAACAGCCCTTAGCAAAGCCTTCGTATGAAGGATCCCTATAATGTTTTCTGGATTTTTTGTCCATATGGGAATACGTGTGTAGGGAGCTTTTAAAATCTGGTCCACAATCTCTTGATTAGGTAAGTCAATATTAATCATAAACATGGTCTTACGGTGGCGCATAATTTCGGTGACTTCAATGGCTGTTAAGTCCAAGATACTTCGCAACATAGATCTTTCTTCACTTGAAGAACCGGCGTGAAGTTCGATAGCTCCCCGAAGCTCTTCGACGGAAGTCACATCTGATGAATCTTGTTTAATTTTAATTCCTAAAACAAATAAGGATACATGAGCGAGAAAATTTATGGCCTTTGTTAAAGGTGTCATGAAGCTGAGAAGGGGTTTAAAAAAGGGAGCAAATTGAATGGCGACGCGATCAGGACATGTATACACATACATTTTTGGCAAGACTTCACCATAAATAGTAATGATAGCTCCCATGCCAATTGCTGCGTAAAGCGCTCCCATTGCTCCAAAAAGATAGGTTAAAATTCCGGTGGCGAGGGCGGTGACAAGCGTATTGAACCAGGTATTTAGCAGAATAATAGAGCTAATAAATCCTCCTATGTGAGTTTGTAAGTCTATGATAAGGGAAGCCTTTGAGTTTCCTTTTTTTGCTAAATGATAAAGTCGTACTCGAGACGCTGCTAATACAGCTGCTTCAGAAGCTGAACATAGGGCGGATAAAAGGATAAGAATTAAAACAGCAAAAAGAGACAAAAGGGAATAAAATAGGGTCATATAACTCACTCATTTTTTATTTTATCTTATCTTTTAGACAGCTTTTTGTCACGATGAAATGACTCGCCCGTATTTGTTAGAAAATCTATCATCACGAAAGAATGATAAGGTATACATTTAGCAATATAAAGATCGAGCATTTTTATCAGCTAACTCTTTATATCCACTAAAATTTTCGATTTCCAGGTGAGGCGCAGTGCATTTAAAATAGCAATAACATCAATGCCTTCTTGCAACAAGGCTCCCATGACAGGTGTAATGATACCAATGGCGGCGAAGTACATGCCCACAAGGCTAAGCAACATACCTCCTCCTGCACTTAAAAGAGCTATTTGACGCATCAGTACGCTGATGTGGATTAATTCATCTACCTTGGCAAGAGAACTTTCTAAAATCACAGCCCCGGCTGCTTCAGTCGCTACAATGTTGTGTTGGCCAAAGGCAAGTCCAACAGTTGCAGCTGCAAGAGCTGGGGCATCATTAAGGCCATCTCCCATAAACAGCGTTGGGGCTTTTGCTGTTTCTTGACGAACGATTTCAACCTTTTGTTCGGGCGTTTGATTTGCGTAAATCTTTTGAATGCCCAGCTGCTGAGCAATGTAGCTCACTTCTGAAGGTCGGTCTCCCGAGACAATCATTATTTTTTTAAAGTGATGAATGGGGGCGAGATGACTGATAAATGACTGGCCTTCTGTCCGCAGGGTATCTCGAAAGTGGAAGAGTGCACTGACTTTACCATCTATGAGGATGATACATTCCATTCCCCGTTTCATTGGGGGTAAAAAAGCCGCCTGATCGGGATATTGAATCGCAAGTTTTCCACGATTTGTGATCTGAATCATTTTTCCTTTTATTACTCCTCCCAAACCTTCTCCGGAACTTTCATTGACTTGTTCCACATCAGAGAGAGTGAGCCTTAATTTTTTTGCAGCTTTCACGACAGCAGATGCCAAAGGGTGCTTAGAAAAACGTTCTAAACTAGCAACTTGTTGAAGGACAACATCTTCATCAAATCCAGGCAAAGGACTTATCCCTATCAATTCTGCTTGGCCATAAGTTAACGTCCCTGTTTTGTCAAAGATGGCCGTTTTGCAGGTTGGTAAACGTTCTAAAACCACTGGGTCTTTTATAATGATTCCCTTGCGAGCGGCTAAAGAAATAGCGCTAATAATTGTAATAGGAATCGCAATGAGTAAAGGGCATGGGGTAGCAATGACAAGCACAGCAAGGAAGCGCACGGCATCTTGAGTCAGATACCATGTGCAAAAGGCAATCATCAGCGTGAGGGGTGCAAAGATGGCCCCTAATTGATCCCCTAATCGGCGTATTTTAGGTCGTTGTTGCTCAGACTCTTGCATCACCTTCATAATCTTGGCGTATCGTGAGTCTTCGGGTCGTTTTTCTGCACGGATCGTGAGTAAGGCTTTGCCATTTATGGATCCAGAAAGGACAATGACACCAGGTGTTTTTGAGACGAGATAGGGTTCTCCCGTAAGATAGGATTCATCCATGAAACCATGCCCTTCGATGACAACTCCATCTACAGGACAGACTTCATGAGGGTAGATAACAATATAATCTTTGATTTGAATCTCATGAATAGCAATATCTTCAATGTCATTTCCTATTTTACGATGGGCGTGTGAAGGCATCCGTTCCGCAAGAGCCAGTAATACGGAGGAGGCTTTTCGTAGGGCATAGGATTCCAACATTTGCCCACTCGCAAGCATGAGCATCACGATTGTTGCTGCGAGATATTCTCCTAAGTAA
>JAIEOZ010000284.1 GCA_019750035.1 Alphaproteobacteria bacterium
CTGGATAAAGGAGCAATTATTGAGGAAGGCACACACGATAAATTAATTCATACTAAAAACAGTTTATATAAGAAGCTGTGGGAACTACAGGAAATTTAATGATCAAGTTGAAGGTTTATCATCCTTTCTATCGGATAATTTTCATAAATTCTAAAATAAAGTGATAAACACTCAGGGGTTTTCTTTAAGAAATATACTCATCGAACGTGAATATACCATGTTCCCTACCGACGGGTGTCATCCCCGCGTAGGCGGGAATCCATAAAATAGTTGTTTTATTACTGATAGTTGTAGTGGATCCTCGCTTCCGCGGGGATGACACGAGAGGAAAACACAATAAGGTATCTTCACGTGTGGTGAGTATAGTCAAGAAAAATCCAAAGAGCACTGATCTTTCAAAAAAGAAATTTTGCACTCATTCGGGCTGCCAAAGCTATTTCAATTGAACTTATCCACAGCTTGTGGTAAGTACTTATTATAAGTTTAGTCAAGAAAGAGTCTTAATGTTAAAACGTATCTATAATTGGATTTTAAGTTTTGCAAACCATCCTTATGCTATTTGGATTTTAGGAGCCGTTTCATTTGCAGAAAGCTCTTTCTTCCCCATCCCTCCCGATCCTCTTTATATCGCCATGCTTCTCAGTCGTAAAAACCAAACCTGGACTCTCGCCTGGGTCTGTACCATTACGTCCGTTGTTGGCGGGTGGCTTGGATATGCTATTGGCTATGGTCTTTATGAAACACTGGGTGAGTTCATTCTTCAAACCTATGGCTTGCAAGGAGCCTTTGATAAGTTTCAAGATAGCTTCAACGAATGGGGTTTTTGGATCGTCGCCCTTAAGGGTCTCACCCCTATTCCTTTTAAAGTCGTTACCATTGCTTGTGGCGTGACAGGCCTTGACTTTACGTCTTTCACGATTGCCTCCTTTATTGCCCGCGGATTCCGATTTTTTATGTTAGCCCTTTTATTTTGGTATTTTGGTCCCTCTATTAAAAGTTATATTGAAAAAAACCTCACCTTTGTAACACTTGCCTCTTTCGCTGCTCTTTTAGGTGGATTTGCTGTCATTTATGCTTTAGGCTAATTCTTTAAAAGGGAGGATTTTATGTGCTTTAAATATCTTAAAAAAGTATCATCGCAAAAGATGCTCGTTATTATTCTACTTATTTCTGCTGTCATTTTAGCCATGGCTTATATCATGGAGCATTTCTTCAATATTCACCCCTGCCAAATGTGCCTTTATGAAAGGAATGTTTTCATAGGAACAGCGGGGATAGCCTTTGTAAGCCTTATTTCACTTCCCGAACATTCTAAATACTATGCCATTATAGCTCTAGGATTTATCTTTATGGGAGGAGCTTTCCTAGCTGGGTACCATGTCGCCATCCAACAACACTGGGTTGCTTTGCCTGCCTTTTGCTCATCCACTGATTTAAGTTCTCTTGACTCCGTTCAAGCTTTAAAAGAGCAGCTTTTAAAAACACCTTTTGTCCGCTGCGATCAGGTAACATGGAGTTTCCTTGGACTGTCTCTTGCCGCTTATAATGTTCTTATTTGCCTATTTACGAGCCTCTTATGTTGGAAATGGGTCTGTAAACATAAATATAAATGAGAATTCTCCCTAGCCACCCTTCATCAAAAAGCCAAATTGCCTCTATGCTACGGGTTAATTTAGCGGGTGAATATGGCGCTAAACGCATTTACGAAGGTCAACTTGCTGTCTTAAAACACAGCGCTTCTGCCCCGCTTATAGAGCATATGAAAGACCAAGAGCTCGCTCATCTGCAAGCCTTTGAATCGCTCGTTGTCAAAAATCGTGTCCGTCCTACCCTTCTGCAACCTCTTTGGCATATTACAGGATACGCCTTAGGCACAGCGACAGCTCTTCTCGGCGAAAAAGCGGCCATGGCCTGTACAGCAGCTGTTGAAGAGGTTATCGATGAGCACTATGAGAAACAACTTACGCGATTAGGGGATCACTACCCAGAAATGAGTGAGCTTATTTTTAAGTGTCAACAAGAAGAAGTAGAACACCGTACCTTAGCTCTTGAGCAAGGAGCCGAACGAGCTCCGGGATATACACTGCTTACACAAACTATTAAAGCCGCGTCTCGCTTGGCGATTTGGCTCTCTGAGAAAGTGTAAGCTTCTCTATTGTAAAAAGGAACCTATCATCCTAAGTTAAAAGAACACTTGCATCAAACTTTAAGAGGAGACCAAAAACATGAGTGTACTTGTTGGAAAAGAAGCCCCAAATTTCAAGGCAAAATGTGTTGTTAAAGACACATGCCAAGACATTGAGCTAAAGAATTATCAAGGGAAATATGTCATCCTCTTTTTTTATCCTTTAGATTTTACATTTGTTTGCCCCACTGAGCTTCATGCTTTTCAAGCCTGTTTGGACGAATTCACCAAAAACAACTGCGTTGTTCTTGGGTGCAGTGTGGATAGCCACTTCTCTCACTTAGCGTGGCTTAATACGCCTAAAGAAAAAGGGGGTATCGAAGGTGTAACCTATGGCCTTATCTCAGATCTGGGCGGACATATTGCAAAAAGTTACGATGTGTTGAATGCAGACGAAATTGCTTATCGAGGTCTTTTTCTTATCGACTGTAAGGGAGTTGTTCGCCATCAAGTTGTGAATGACCTTCCCTTAGGAAGAAACGTCGAAGAAGCACTTAGAATGCTTCTTGCACTCCAACACACAGAGCAACATGGAGAGGTCTGCCCAGCAAACTGGCAGAAAGGTCTGCGAGCCATCAATACAACAACGGAAAGCGTTGCTGAATATTTAGTAAAGATTGTTGGGTAAAAGCTTGCAAGCCTACGAGAAGGAGCAGCAAGTAAGAGAGAGCAAGAGATTCAGAGTCTAGGTTTTATAACAGTGCCTTTGAATTATTGTTTTCTCTTATACACCCTCACAAAAACGATCTTGAATTGGAATACATACTCAAAAAACGTTAGGGAGGCCAACAATGCAGACCAAAATGATAAGTACCACTGGTTTAGAAGTGTCTAAGTTGGGTCTTGGCTGTATGGGAATGTCTGAGTTTTACGGCCATACAGATGAAACAGAATCTATGGCCACCCTTGAAAAAGCTATTGAGCTTGGTATTACCCATTTTGATACGGCTGACGTTTACGGATTCGGTCACAATGAAAAGCTTGTCGGTAAAATTCTAAAATCCCATCGCGATCGAATCATCATTGCGACAAAATTTGGGATTATTCGAGATCAAAATAATCCTATGGCAAGGGGTATTAATGGTCGTCCTGAGTACGTCAAAGCATCTTGTGACCAAAGCTTAAAAAGATTGGGTGTTGACGTTATTGATTTATATTATGCACACCGAATAAGCCCTGAAATACCTATTGAAGACACTATTGGCGCTATGGCTGACCTCATCAAGCAAGGTAAGGTTCGTTATCTTGGTTTATCTGAAGTCAACCCTGATCTGATTCGTCGCGCTCATGCTGTTCACCCTATCACAGCGATCCAAACGGAATATTCGCTCTGGAGCCGGGCACCTGAAAAAGAAGTGATTCCTCTTTGCAAAACCCTTGGTATCGGATTTGTGGCTTATAGTCCGATTGGTAGAGGCTTCCTTACAGGCAAGATCAAGTCACTTGATGCATTGGAAGTGAACGATGCTCGTCGTCATTTTCCTCGACTCCAAGGCGAAAATTTATCCCATAATTTAAAAATGGTGAAAACAATAGAAACTCTCTCAAATGCCAAAAACTGTACGCCTGCGCAAATGGCATTAGCATGGGTTTTAGCTCAAGGTCCTCACGTCACTGCCATTCCTGGAACAAAGCGACGCACCTATTTGGAAGAAAATTGTCAATCCGTTGACCTACCATTAACCTCTGAAGAGCTAGATCTTCTTACAACGACTCTCCCCCATGGTTTTGCTAAGGGGGATCGCTATCCCCCTGCTTTTATGGAAGAATACAATCTTGAGGAATAAACCTTAACTTTGAATGGATCAAAGATATTAAAACACACCTATCGAAAATCGAGGAATTTTGAGTGTCCGGTGAAGACCAACGTTCAGTATAAATCCAAAGCCCATCAAAAGGGTCAGCATGGCTGTCCCCCCATAGGAAACAAGGGGAAGAGGTATCCCCACAACAGGCAAAAGCCCCATGACCATGGCAACGTTAATGAAGACATACAGGAAAAAGAGGAGAGTCATTCCAGCAGCCACAAAACGACCAAAATCATCTTGAGTCGTGAAAATAATACGAAAACAGGCTATTATTAAAAGAGCATAAAGAGACAAGAGAAAAGAACCTCCCATAAATCCCCATTCTTCACACAAGAGAGTAAAAATAAAATCGGTTTGTTTTTCAGGCAAAAAATTTAAAGAAGCTTGCGTTCCTTGCATATACCCTTTACCCCACATTCCCCCTGAACCGAGTGCAATTTTTGATTGGGTAATATGATACCCAGCACCAAGCGAATCTTGACTTGGGTCAAAAAACATTAGCACTCTTTTCTTTTGATATTCATGCAAGAAGCTCCATAAAATAGGGAGGCTGGCCCCAATACTGATCAATACGATCCCAAAAATCCATATAGAAACACCCGCTAGAAAGAAGAGAGCGCCTCCAGCCATCATCAACACCATAGCCGTCCCTAAATCTGGTTGACGGAGAAGTAACATGACGGGAATGAAAATTAAACACAGCGGAAAAAAAAGCTTATGAAATGGTAAAGGAAGACGTTGGCTGTGAAAATACCGCGCAAGCGCCATCACTAAAGCAATTTTCATCAACTCTGACGGTTGCAGCTGAATGATATAAAGGTCAATCCAACGCTGAGCGCCCATCCCAATAAACCCTGAAAGTTCCACACCACATAAAAGAACAAGAGAAAACCCATAAAAAATATAAGAAAAGTGCAGCCACCATCTTAAATCAATGAGAGCAATTGAAAACATAATCACCACGCCTACAGCAAAGCGAAGCATTTGTTTAAAAGCCCAGAGATGAATATCTCCCCCCGCTGCAGATATTAAAAGTATCCACCCGATGGCTGAAATAAGGAAAACAAGCGATACGATTCCCCAATTAAGGCGAGAAAGTTTTTGAAACAATGAGGATACCATTTCAGTTGTCATAAAACAGTTTCCTTTTCTAGGAATTGAGCCTTCAACAAAATATCTCGGGCTGCTTGAACAGCAAGGCTTGCCCCTCCTGCATGCTCAATCACAACAACAATTGCGTATCGAGGTTTATGTGCGGGAGCATATCCTAAAAACAAACCATGCTCTCGATATTTCCAAGGAAGATGAGCTGTTTTGGTTTGGCCAGCTTTTCTCTGCTGCAGTGTAATACGTCGCACTTGACTTGTGCCTGTTTTACCAGCCATTTCCATACCTTCTATGGGAATTCGCCATCGAAAGGCTGTTCCAGACGGTTTATTAACCGTGGCATTCATTGTTTCAAGTATAGCCTTTATATATTTCTGCTCATACCCCATGTCTTGAAATGAAACCGTTCCTTGATCTTCGAGACGAGGAACAAGCCGTTTCCCTCCTCCTGCAAGTCGGGCCATCGCCACGACAAGTTCAAGAGGAGTTGCTAACATATATCCTTGGCCAATACTTGTTTGAACCGTGTCACTTACTGTCCAATTGGCACTTTTTTCTTCTTTTTTCCAATTTTTTGTGGGAACAAGTCCTTTTTTACTATGAGGTAATCCTTCAAAACCTGCCCTTCCGAGCCCAAAATCCTGATAAACTGTTGAGAGCAAATCAATATCTACCTTTTTCCCAATTTCATAAAAAAAGACATCGCATGATTCTGCAACAGCTCGAGAAAAATTGACGGACCCATGACCTGTTTTACGATAACAATGAAACTTATGAGTCCCCACAAACATATACCCCGGACAATGAATCGTAGAGTTTTCATCTATTACACCCGAGTGAAGAGCGGCAAGCGTAACAAAAGGCTTAAGAGTGGATCCTGGGGGATAAAGACCTGAGATGGCTTTATTCGTCAAAGGAACATAAGGGTTATCCCTTAGCTTAAGCCAGTCTGTGTGGCTAATCCCTCGAGGAAAAAGATTTGGATCAAAAGAAGGTGTGGAAACGAGAGTCAGAATATCTCCATTTTGAATGTCAATCACAACAGCTGAAGCGCTTTCATAGCTGGAAAGGGTTTCTTGAGCATAAGCCTGAAGACGGGCATCTAGCGTTAAATGAACATCCTCTCCAGGAATGCTTGCCACTTGATGAAGGTCACGAACGATTTTACGTTTTGCGTTAACCTCAAAAGCACTATGGCCGGGAAGGCCTCGCAAACGTACGTCATAGTATTTCTCAAGTCCTACTTTTCCGACTTTAAGCCCTGGAATTGTGAGCATAGAATCTTCTTCTTGTTCCTTCTCAGAAGGAGAGGCAATATAGCCTAAGAGGTGGGCTCCGTTGAGAATTTCAGGATATTTACGTACGGATCCAACTTCAATAGAAATGCCTGGCAGATCAGCCACATGAAGTTCTATGGCTGAAATTTCTGGCCAGCTTAAGTTATCTTTAACAATAATAGAGTCAAATCCACGCTTTTTCTGGGCTAACTTTAACACTTCTTCTCTTTCTTCGAAGGATAAAGCAATAAGCCCCGAAAGCGTATCGAGGACTTCTTCGATTTTATCTTTTTTATCGGTCAACAGAACAGCGCGAAAGCTGGCTTCATTCTGGGCCAATGGACTTTTATGCCGATCATATATCTGCCCTCTTAAAGGGATAAGCGGCCGTGTTGCAATACGGTTACCTTCTGCCAGCAGGTGATAATAATTTCCCTCAAAAATCTGAAGATAGTACATGCGACCTAAAAGAAGAAGGAGGAGTACAAATTGAAGAATTCCTAGAAAAAGGGTTCGACCAAGAAATTGCGTATTCTCTTTCTCAGACATAGACTTGCAGCATCAAATGAATATGGTTAAGAATCCGAGCCACCAAGGGATATAAAGCAACAGCATAAACCCACGATGTAAAAAGGGGTGATATTCCTGTGTGGAATAACCCATAGAGTATTAAATAACCAAAACTATAAATCCCAAAAGCAGCCCAAATTAAAGGAAAACGATAAGAAATTAAGAAGGGACGAATATATAACGCCAAAAAAGCGCTCAGCATGAGAAGGAGGGAATCAAATCCCATCTCATTTCCCACCAGCGTATCATAAATAAGACCCACCCCCACAAGACTCCATAAGGGAAGCCAATCTGGACGAAAAACAAGCCAATAATAAATAGGGATAAGAAAGAACGCTGGCAAAAGAGGATACCCCCCTATACTCAACATACATCCTCCCATCATCATAAAAACAACGCTAAAAAAAGGAAGGGTTTTTAAAAGACTCGACAAGAAGTTCATTCTCCCTCCAGAGCTGTCGAAAGCTCTTCAAAAAAACCCTCAGCATTCATGCGTAATATATGAACCCACTCAAGGCCTTGAAAAGACACATGAGGTCTAACTTTTATTTTGCCATTGGAAATGTCATCTACACGACCAATGGGTAGCCCTGGAGGAAAAATTCCTCCCAGACCCGATGTGACTATATCTTCTCCTTGTTGTATTTTTCGAATATCACCAATATAGACCAGAGTAGGCAAAAAACTACCATCACCCGCGAGAATTGCTTTTTGTCCAGATATTGTGGTCATAACAGGAATTCGAGAACTCGCATCATTCAACAGTAAAACACGTGATACATAACGCCCAACTTTCTCTAAACGGCCTACAACCCCTTCAGGCACAAGGACAGCTTGATTCTTTTCAAGCCCCTCTTTTTGACCTGAAGCAATCAAAAAAAAGTGGTGAAACCCATCATAGGGTTCTGAAAGAACACGAGCCGTGAGATGGCCATATTTTTCAAAAGAGGCAATTTTTAAACGTTGCCTTAAAATCGCATTCTCGTGTTGAAGCGGAAATAAAGATTGCAGTTTCCATTTTAACGCTTCATTTTCTGCTTTAAGCCAAGCATGCTCTTCCTTAAGATGTATAAAAGTATAAGTATCTTTGAAAAATGCGCGAGTTTGATGAAAGGGATGAACGAAAACACGATGAGCCCACCCTACTCCTTCAAAAAATTCTTGCTGAAAAATATCATAAAGAGGCCTGTAAAACCGTAACGTTCCTCCTGCAAATAAAATCAGAATAAATGTTATACTAAGACTTTGGCGCCATCTTTGAAAACGAGAAGGATAAGGATTCGCTGTTGGCTTTAAAGGAACAGGTTTTTTATGTCGGATAAAGAGGGCCACACCACAAGCCCCCTACCTACTGATCAGAACATTTTTATGATGATCCATCATATCAAGAGCTTTTCCTGTCCCTAAGGCAACACACGATAGAGCGTCTTCTGCAACAATAACCGGAAGACCTGTTGCTTCTCGTAGGACAACATCAAGATTCCTTAAAAGAGAGCCACCACC
>JAIEOZ010000318.1 GCA_019750035.1 Alphaproteobacteria bacterium
TGTAGACAAAACACGGGCACTTATCGTTGTAACCCACGATTCACGAATTTTTCGCTTTGCTGATCGCATTGCTAAAATGGAAGATGGACGTATTACAAAGATTACAAGCTCTTATAAAGAGTTTGAGTAGGGAAAGAATGGCAAAGTGAGGGGAAAAATAATCAGTTTAAATCGTGTTCTCACAGTTCTTGCCAGTATAGGCATCTTGAGTGGGATCTATATGCTCATTCTGGATCAAAGGCCATCGCCCGAATCTCAGCCAATCACACCTCCCTCCATATCTCCTTTCGAGAGCTTTATTTCTGGGGCTGGTATTGTGGAGGCTGCCAGTGAGAATATTGGTCTTGGAGCAATGGTTAGTGCGACCGTTGACCAGATTTTAGTGAAAAAAGGACAGATTGTTTCTAAAGGTACCCCTGTCTTTACCCTTGATTCACGACAAGTTATTGCTGCTCTTGATCTTGCAAAAGCTCAGTTGGAAGTCGCTCAAGCAACTGTAGAGCAAGCAAAAGCGACACTGAAATACGCGCAAGATGACCTTAATCTTGTCACTATTCTCGACGACAAACGAGGGGTGACGAAAGAAGAAATCATCAATCGGCAAGATAATGTTATCATTGCTCAAGCAGCTCTGAAGAGCGCAGAAGCTTCAGTTGTAGCCGCTCGAGCCACAGTGAATGAAACTCAAACCGTTTTAGCTTTTTATACAGTCACAGCGCCCATCGATTGTGAAATTATGCAAATTAATATCCACCCAGGAGAATTTGTGGGTCAAAATTCATTATCAACATCTATTGTGACGGCAGCAAATACCATATCAACTCCCTATATGCTCATTGGAAATGTTAGCAGCTATCATGTCAGAGTGGATGTGGATGAAAATGATGCCTGGCGTTTCAATAAAGACGAACCTGCTGTTGCTTATTTACGTGGTAACATTTTATATAACACACCGCTTAAATTTGAATATATTGACCCTTATGTCATTCCTAAATCCTCCTTTACGGGAGATCCTACGGAAAGGGTTGATACACGGGTTCTCCAAGTTATTTATAGCTATGATCCTAAAAAGATGCCCTCTTACCTTGGCCAAGAGGTTGACGTTTATATAAAGGCAGCAAAAGTTGGACCAAATGTTAGATATGGCGGCCCCTTGCCGATATCCCGATGAGAAAGCTCAGCATCCTTTCCTCATTTTTACTCCTTTCAGCTTGTATGGTAGGGCCTGACTATCATGAACCCCCCGTACGTTTGCCTGAAAAATGGAAAAATGCAGCTGTAAATAATGAAAAGAAACCTAGAGATATTCGGGAAGAAATAAGTTGGTGGGAAAATTTTAAAGATCCTTTGCTTACGCAATTAGTAAGGGATGCTATAAAATCAAACTATGATTTGAAAGTGGCGCTTGCCACAATTTATCAAGCACAAGCTACTCTTTTAGGGGCTGAAGCAGACCTTTTTCCTGAGATTGATGGCCTAGGTTTCTATAGCCATAATGAAGATAGTCTCAATATATTTAGATTTTCGGAAGGGCAAAACCTTACCTCTGTAACTCCCTCAGAAGCAAAAACGATAGCGGGAACAAGTCGTTATTTTGATCTTTTTACCACAGGACTGACAACGGCTTGGGAAGTTGATTTATTTGGTCGCTTACGGCGCGGCATTGAGTCAGCTGAAGCGAGTCTTGAGGCTGAAGTTGACGATATGCATGGTGTGCTCCTCAGTTTAATTGCACAAGTGGCTGTTAATTATATCAACTTACGCAGCTATCAAAAACAACTCGAAATAACTCAAAAATTTCTTGAATCTTGGAACTCTATCTATAAATTAAATAAGAGTCTCTTGAAGGCTGGTTTAGCAACTGACATTGATGTAGCGCAGGCCGAAACCTCTCGAGATCAAACAGAAGCCATGATTCCTCCTTTAAATGCCAGCATAA
This sequence comes from Alphaproteobacteria bacterium, assembly GCA_019750035.1. GTDB lineage: Bacteria > Pseudomonadota > Alphaproteobacteria > UBA9655 > UBA9655 > UBA9655. The sequence goes on from JAIEOZ010000318.1 coordinate 1,940, forward strand.
AAACAGCTATTCACCAACTTTCTATTTTAGTTGGAAAACCTCCTGCTTGTCTTTATGATCAATTGTCCAAAATAGAGCCGATTCCCTACATTCCGACGGAAATCTTTGCAGGCTTGCCATCTGAACTTTTGCGTCGACGCCCCGATATTCGAGCTGCTGAAAGAAATTTAGCTGCAGCCACCGCCCAAATTGGAGTTGCTGAAGGCGGACTTTTTCCTATCTTTTCCTTTACCGGAACCATAGGTTATCAAAGCAACCTTGCTAAAAATTTCATTAGCCCTGGCAGTAGTTTTTATACTTTTGGTCCTGGCTTTACTTGGAATTTAATTGATTTTGGACGCGTCCGCGCAAAGATTAATGCTGCCATGGCGATTCGCGATGAAAACCTTTATCAATATAAAAGTACGCTTCTCAATGCCCTTGCTGACGTGGAAGATTCCCTTGTCAGTTATGCGGAAGAAGCAAAACGCTACCCCGATTTAATACGGGCCTATAAAGCTAGCAAGAAGGCAGTTGATATAAGTTTGCTTCGCTTTGAGTCTGGACTCATTACTTTTATTGTCGTTCTTCAAGCAGAACTAACCTATCAAATGGCAACCCTCCAAATGGTACAAAGCCAAGCCATTCTTGCTTCAAATGCCGTTGTTCTTTACAAAGCTTTGGGTGGAGGATGGCAAATAGATAAGATGTGTTGGGTGAAGGATGAGTCTCTTGTCTTATGGCCGTATACAGAGGACTAGACACTTCTGCGTTGCCTTAAACTTCTCCCTGTAATTTCATCGAAAAGGGGGTTCGTCAAAGGTGCGGAGTTTGCGAGAGTGGATGACAATTTCACCTTTATTAAGCTCTTGCTCAAGGATACGAATCGTTTCAATGCCAATATGAAGATGTTGAGTTATACTTTTCTGGTAGAAGGTATGTGCCATTCCTCGAAGTTTCAATTCGCCATGAATAGGTTTATCGGAAACACATAAAAGTGTTCCATACGGGATGCGCATACGAAAACCATTGGCGGCAATTGTTGCAGATTCCATATCAAGAGCGATGGCTCTACTTTGGCGAAAGCGTTCCATCATTTCTTCGGAACGCAGTTCCCAATTGCGATTATCCGTTGTGACAACGGTTCCTGTCCGCATACGACCTTTTAAATTACGGCCTTCTTCTCCGGTTACATTCGCAACGGCCTTTTGAAGAGCTGTCTGGATTTCAGCGATAGGGGGAACAGGTACCCAGGCAGGAAGATCATCGTTTAAGACATGATCTTCTCTAACATAAGCATGGGCTAAAACATAATCGCCTAATCGTTGGCTTCTTCTGAGCCCTGCGCAATGACCCAGTATGAGCCAACAATGGGGGCGTAAAACCGCCAAATGATCTGTAATCGTCTTGGCATTTGTCGGGCCAACCCCTATATTAATGAAGGTAATACCTCGATTATCCTTTTTTTTTAAGTGATAAGCTGGCATCTGAGGAAGGAGGGCAAGCTTACAGCCAGACGGCGTCTCGGATGGAAGGTGAGCATTGGGCGTAATATAGTTTCCTGGTTCTACAAATGCTGTGTATTCATCGCTTTCTTGAAGGCAAGTATGGGCATATTTGATAAATTCATCCACATACCGCTGATAGTTTGTAAGTAAAATAAAATGCTGAAAATGCTTTGCTAACGTACCGCAATAATGATGCAAGCGTCCCACAGAAAAATCTACACGTTCAGCTGAGAAGAGAGAAAGAGGGTGTGGTTGACCCTTCTTAACTTTATAGGTTCCGTTGACAATACTGTCATCAACAACGCTAAGATTTGGAAGAGCAAATTCAATAGGGCTTTGCCAGAGTTTGTCAGGATGAAGGGCTGCCGAATCCCACTCGTCCACAAAGGGTAATGGAATGGGCCAATCGCTTTCTCCTACAACAACTGGGGCTTGATGATGATTCATGATGAGTTCAATTTGCTTTGTGTAATACGTATTAAAGAGATCAGGGCGTGTTAAGGTTGTGCCGTAAGTACCAGCTTCAAGGACAGCTCCGAAAGCAACGAGGTGGTCCACATTCAAATTGTGATGTGTAACTTTAACGCCAAGGTAAGGATAAGTTGCGTTTTCTAATTTTGGGAGGTTTTTGGGTAATTTTTTTGATTTGGCAATATCTAAAAAAGCTTTGCGAATAAGAGCAACATTCTTGTTATAGATGTGTGTAATATGAGAAACTGCTGCTTCAGGGTCCCAGAATTCAGTAAGGCCCTTAACGCTTCCATGTCCTTCGGCAAGCTCAACTGCTTTTTTACCATGTCTCATCTTTAATCCTTAGCTTGACGAAAGAATTGAAAAAAGAGCAATTTTTTCGTTGAAATATCATTAGCGAATTCAAGCTCCTGCTTTGTTTGATAATTTATACCAACGTTGTCGGGACTTCGTCCCTCCGTGCAATGACAAAACTATTATTTTTCAATATAAAAACGCGTCATTGCGAGCGGAGCGAAGTAATCCAGAATTATATTTGTTCTTAATTATTTTTTGTAAATGGTATTAGCCTTTTCCTTTTGTTTTAGAATCGTTTGGTTTTGCATGAACTTCTATATATTGAATAATTTTGGTAGCAACATCGATTCCTGTTGCTTTTTCTATGCCTTCAAGACCAGGAGACGAGTTGACTTCCATCACAACAGGGCCATGATGCGTTCGTAGCATATCGACACCACATACGTTTAGCCCCATCAGAGCTGCGCTGCGTACAGCTATAGACCGTTCTTCAGGAGTAATTTTTTCACGGGTAGCTGTTCCTCCTCGATGAAGATTCGAGCGGAAATCTCCAGGAGGTCCCTTGCGCTTCATAGAAGCGACAACCTTGCCGCCGACAACAAGGCATCGAATGTCAGACGCATCTGCTTCTTTAATATACTCTTGAACAAGAATGTTTGCATTAATCTTTCGGAAAGCTTCAATGACACTCCGAGCTGCAGATGAAGTTTCTCCTAAGACAACGCCAAGGCCTTGTGTTCCTTCCAAAAGTTTAATGACAACAGGGGTTCCCCCTACCATTTTGATCATGTCGTCTATATTCTTTGTAGAATGACTGAAAGCTGTGACAGGAAGACCAATCCCTTTGCGAGCTAAAAGTTGTATTGCGCGGAGTTTATCTCGAGACCTTCCAATAGCGACGGATTCATTGAGAGGCCAAATCCCCATCATTTCAAGCTGGCGTAAAACCGCAAGGCCATACATAGTGATAGAGGCTCCGATACGAGGGATGACGACATCATATCCCTCGAGCAATTGCCCTTTATATTTTATTTGCGAATGATGGCTGGCTATATTCATATAAACCTGGAGCGTGTCAATCACATCAATTGTATGGCCTCGCGCTAGGGCTGCTTCAACCAAACGTTGGTGAGAGTATAGTGTTGGATTGCGGGACATCATAAGAAGCTTCATTGAAAAATCCTGACAGAAAAAATTTACTTTTTCGTTAATATTGTTTTATGGCTCATAAGAAAAGAATGCTTTGGATTGACGAGAATCCCTTCTTTTAAGGCAGTTCTCCCGATCAACATTCGGAAACCCATTTCATCTCGATTTGCCAGAGAAATTTCTATAGTTGAGGAAAACTCCTCTATTTTTAAAGTTGTGCAAATGATAAACCGCCTTTGTTTGTGACCTGTTGAACTTGTGATCCATCGATAATCTACGATAGGACAAATACAAGTGTAAGTAATTAAATCATTATCTTGAAGGGGGTGAACATCAAATCGGACACATTCTTTTTTCTCATACGTAGTCGTTGAAAGGTCGAAAGCATGTAGAGATGAGGTTTTAGCCCCTGTATCAATCTTAACCTTAATCCTATCAATGCCAAGTTCAGGAAGTTGCGCCCACTCCCGCCACCCAGCAATAAGTGTTGGTTTAGAGACTATTCGTTTCATGGCTTTGGTGAAAGCATTGGGCCTAAAGGGTGTCCTCCAAAAATGTGAATATGATAATGAGGAACTTCTTGTCCTGCATGAAAGCCGTGGTTAGAAAGAATTCTAAATCCTTTCTTTTGAAGTTTAAGTAGTTGAATAACGTTGTGTATGGCCTTATTAAATCCAACCATTAATTCAGGGCTTGCTTTTTCAGAAAAATCAAAAAAAGAAATAAATTCCCCTTTTGGGATGACTAAAACATGGATAGGCGCTTTGGGGTTAATATCGGGGAAAGCAAAAGCATACTTATCTTCATAGAGAATCTGAACCGGAAGCTCTTTTCGAAGAATGCGCGCAAAAACATTGTTTTTATCATACTCCATCGTGTATTCTTCTCCTCTCATACGAGGATAAGAAAACATCTCGTATGTTATTTTTTATATGTTTTATCATATTTTAGGAAAATGGCCAATGAGAGAAAACGAATTTAAGTCTTGGCGTGGGACCACTATTTTATCTGTGAGAAAAGGACAAGATGTTGTTATCGCAGGAGATGGTCAAGTTTCCATGGGAAACTTGATCATGAAATCTAATGTTCGTAAAGTGCGACGTTTGGGTAAAGGAGATGTCATTTCTGGTTTTGCAGGATCAACAGCGGATGCCTTAGCGCTTTTTGAGCGACTTGAAGCGAAGCTTGAACAGCATCCCCAGCAATTGACCCGAGCGTGTGTTGATCTTGCCAAGGACTGGCGAAAAGATCGTTATCTCCGCCGTTTGGATGCGATGATGGCCGTTGTTAATTCCACGCATTCTCTTATTCTCACGGGCGCTGGAGATGTCTTCGAACCTGAAGATGGTTTAATTGGTATTGGTTCAGGGGGGGCTTATGCCTTAGCTGCGGCCAGAGCTTTACTTGATATTGAAGGATTTACAGCTCAAATGATTGCAGAAAAGGCAATGAATATTGCAGCTGAAATTTGCATTTACACAAACAAAAATATTGTGATAGAGAGTCTTTAAAGGTAGAATCATGAGAATATCCCATTTTACACCTAGAGAAATTGTTTCAGAACTTAATCGATTTATTGTAGGTCAAGAAGAAGCGAAAAGAGCGGTGGCAATTGCTCTTCGGAATCGATGGCGGCGCCTTCAATTAGAAGATCATTTGAGAGAAGAAGTTCTGCCAAAAAACATCCTTATGATTGGTCCAACAGGCGTTGGAAAAACTGAAATTGCGCGCCGGTTGGCTCGGCTTGCCGAAGCTCCCTTTATTAAAGTTGAAGCGACAAAGTTTACAGAAGTTGGGTATGTCGGACGCGATGTTGAACAAATGATTCGAGATCTTGTTGAAATCTCGCTCAATTTAACACGGAGTCGATTACGACGTGAAGTCAGAGCTAAAGCTGAAAATTTGGCCGAAGAACGTGTTCTTAATGCCCTTGTTGGTGAAAATGCCGGGGAAGAAACCCGCCAGAAGTTCCGAAAGAAGCTACGGGCGAAAGCTTTAGATGACCGGGAGATAGAAATTGAGCTGCTCGATAATAGTAATGCTCAAATGCCAACTATTGAAATTCCTGGAATGCCAGGCGCTCAAATGGGAATGTTAAATCTAGGCGATCTTTTTGGACGCAACGGGGCAACGCGTACAGTTGAAAGAAAAATGCTGATTCCTGACGCTTTAGAAGCTCTTATTGCAGAAGAAAGTGATAAGCTTTTGGATCAAGACAAAGTTGTTAATGAAGCTCTTAAAAATGTTGAAGAAAATGGCATCGTCTTTATTGATGAAATTGATAAAGTTTCTGCTCGTTCAGAAAGTGGGGGTCCTGATGTCAGTCGAGAAGGAGTTCAGCGAGATCTCTTGCCTCTTTTGGAGGGTACAAGCGTTTCAACAAAGTATGGAACGGTTAAAACTGACCATATTCTTTTTATTGCGTCAGGAGCTTTTCACATAGCAAAACCTTCTGATTTACTGCCAGAACTTCAGGGTCGTCTGCCGAATCGGGTTGAACTTAAGGCCTTAAGTGCCGAGGATTTTATCCGTATTCTTACTGAGCCAGAAGCAAACTTGATTAAGCAATATCAAGCTCTTTTGCAAACTGAAGATGTAACCTTACTCTTTGAGGAAGAAGCCATTCATGAAATTGCCCATCTTGCAGCGGAAGTGAATCAGAATGTAGAAAACATTGGTGCGCGCAGACTGCATACGGTGATTGAAAAACTTTTAGAAGATATTAGTTTCAATGCTTCTGATAGGGGGGGTGAAAAAGTTACCATCACCGCCGAGCATGTTCGGAAGACTGTCGGAGATCTGGCGAAAAATTCTGATTTATCAAAGTTTATACTTTAGGTTTAGAATAAAATTTGGGGCTGCCCTATATAACGCAAAAAAGTGTTATGTAGGACAGTCCTAGTATTTTTTGTTTTTTGATTATATGCTCATCGGACGTGAAGATATCTTATTTTGTTTTCCTCTGATGTCATCCCCGCGCAGGCGAGGATCCAATGGAACTATTTGTAACACAACAACTATTTTATGGATTCCCGCCTGCGCGGGAATGACACCCGCTGGTAGGAAACACGGTATCTTCAAGTTCAATGGGTATATCTCAAAAATCTCCATGAAGAACTTGCTCACGTCATTTATGGGCAGTTTCTAATCTAGGTGTTTAGTCCCAGTATGTCCAAATGGTCTACCGTAAGCATCTAATTCTCTTGGTCTAGGTGAGGCTCCATAATTAGCATGTCCAAATG
>JAIEOZ010000071.1 GCA_019750035.1 Alphaproteobacteria bacterium
ATTCCTTTCCTCATTCCAGAGTTTGCTGGTCAAGCTTTTGGCTTTACACAGACTTATAATGATCAAGTCGCTACAGCGGTTATAAATGGGGGTCATAAGATAGGTGGGAGATGTCAGGGAAAATCTCTTTGTACGAGTTGCAAACGAGATCGACTAAAGGGATTAGCTCAAAAGAGCCGAAAAGAATTAGAAGAATGGACTCCTGACTTAAGAAATATTCTTACAATCATCTCAGGTAAATCACCTGAAAAGCCGGCAATCGTTGAGCTTTGAGAATAGAAATCCTTACTTATTTCTTTTTAGGAGAGCAAGAGTAGCTTTTTAGATTTGACCAATGGCGAGCAACTTTTTTCATAATTGAGTTCCTCAAAAAACCCCTTGTGTAAAAAATGAGGTTTAGTAAATCTGCGATTTTCAGAACGTTAAAAATTTAAAAATAGAGATTTTTCGAGGTGCTTATTTTTTTCAATATCATAAGAAATGAGATTTTTTTCTTAATTATCCAACCTCTTTTCTTTAACTCATTCGGGGTCATATAAAAACCTAACATACTAAAACTAAGTTTATTATATGCTATCTTTAATAGCACAATAACCAATATCGTCATCCTATGTGGATAATGATGGTATTGGTTATTGTAGAGCCTCGATCAAATGACAAGTTAACAATTAATATATGTTTTAGTAAGTTTGTTAAAACCCTCATTTGAGAACAATTTAACTTATTAGAAAATGTCTGCTCTGTAAGAGAGTTTGTCAAGAGCTCAAAACAACATACACATTATGTTTATTTGACTTCTATCTTCTTATCTTGAACATTTGGTTGACAATCAGGTTCATATACCCCACAACTTGAGTCAGATTTTTCTTTAGTATTATTTTTCTTTTCAAGTTTATCATAATTTGTTGATTCGGAATTATTTCTTTCAACAAAGCTTTTCTCTGGACTCATGTGTTGCTCTTTCTCAAGTGAGCTTTCTGGATGAGCAAAACTACTCTCCGGGATTACAGAAGTTCTTGCCTCAACAGTAGAGATAACTCCCAAAACAAGGGCTAACGATAGTGCTAAAGTTTTTATTCTCATTACTTCCTCCTATATAATTTATATTTTAATATTATTATTGTATAATACACTATGCATATTAAAAAATTGTAAACTTTTTAAATTTTTTTAAAAATTACTGAAGATGGGGAATTGTATAAAAAATTTGAGAGTGCTGACCAATAGATAGATTTGTATTGAATTTCCATTTTTTTGAGAAAGAATGCAAAAACTTTCACCTCAAAAATGTAGGAAAATCCTCAATCCTGTTTTTAAAAAATATATCCATTTTAGAAGTTTATCATAATATCTATCCATTGGTCAGCACTCTCAAAAATTTAATAACGAAAAAAAGCAGAAATATCTCTGAAAATAGCAAAAATTGGGCGTGGAATATTGACAGAGTTTTGTAAGTATATGGATTAATAGAAAGTCGGATTAGTAGAAAGTCAAATAAATCGTCTGTAATCATTATTAAATATGTGAAAAGACTAGTAATATGGGGACTGGCTTAAAGGTTAGATCTTAGAATTAAATTGAAAGTTTCGATTTGTCCCATTAATCAAAAGGGATATTTCTCAATGAAGTGAGATATTGCCATGACACACTTATCACGAAAAGTGAGAAGATTATTACTGCTTTGATTGATATTGATCTTTTTAAAATTTAGTTTTTACTTTACCGTTTTTAGAATTAAGACTAGAATTAAATTAATTATAATTTTCTCGGAGAGAAAAATTATGCAGTGGGATAAGCTGAAAACTTTTTATTACGTAGCAAAATTTAAAAGTTTTACAAAAACGGGACAGCACCTTAATATCTCCCAATCTGCTATTAGTCGTCAGATTATTGATCTCGAGTACCAGGTGGGACATCAATTGTTTAAAAGGTTGCCAAAAGGCTTAGTTTTAACCAGGCAAGGGCAACTTTTGTACCAAAATGTTGAAAAAATGTTTGCATTTTCAGAGCTCGCATTTACCCAAATACAGGATGAACGATTAGAGCCTCAAGGGGATTTAAGTATTGGTGCCAATGTTGGTCTTGTAGATACTTGGCTTTATATAATTATTCCTGATTTTTTGAAGCTTTATCCAAAAATTAATCTATCAATATTTTCTAAAGACGGACATCTAGATGTGGAATCCCTCGAAGTTCATGTTGCACTTCAACCCTATCTTCCTGATCAATCTGAACTTATTCAAAATCCACTAACGAGTTGGAACCGTAGACTTTACGCCAGTAAAGAATACCTCCAAAAACATGGAACTCCGCAGACGGTTGAAGATCTCGAGCATCATCGTTTAATTGGATTTGGTCCTGAAAAAATTCATCTTTTCGATAATATTAACTGGCATTTAAAATTAAATGGTAAAAAAAGCAAAGGACAGAAACCTTACATCAGTGCTAATTCTCTTCGCGCTTTGTTTCATTTTGGCAGTAGCGGTTTTGGCATTATCTCATTCTCACAAGAATCTCCTTTGCTCAGAGGCTCTCAGCTTGTTGAAGTTCTTCCTGAAATTGCCGGCCCAAGCTTTGATATTTATTTCACTTACCCTATACAACTAAAAGGCATAAAGAAAATTGATGTGTTGGAAGAATATCTACAGACGTATGTCAAAGATCATCATAGAAAATTTATAAGTCCTGACAACGAAAATCAACGTAATGATCATCCGACTGTAATAAAATAGACAGGAAATTAAAAAATAAAAATATTCATAAAAATAAATTTTGAAGTAAAAATTGAATGTAAATAAATAAAAAAGTGAGAAATAAAAAATGAAAAAACAAGGAAAAAATTTTGCTGCGGCTTTTATTGGGACGGCTTTAGAGTTTTATGATTTTGCTCTATTTGGACTCTTAGCCCCAATATTTTCAAGACTATTTTTTCCAAAAGAAGATCCTATAGCAGCGCTTATTGCAAGTTACTGTATATTTGCAGCAGGCTTTTTAATTCGCCCTCTCGGTGGAGTTGTTTTTGGCTACGTTGGCGATACATTTGGGCGAAAAAGAGCGATGGTAATATCAATTATTGCTATGATGGTTCCAACGAGCTTGATAGGTTTCCTGCCTACATATGACCAGATAGGACTGCTAGCGCCCATTGCTTTGTCACTTTGCCGTTTGCTACAAGGTTTATGTGCGGGAGGAGAGTTTAGTGGGGCAGCAATTTTTGTCATTGAACATGCTCATGAAAATAGAAAATATCTTTCTGGAAGTTTGGTTACGGCTTCATCAGTTGTTGGTATGCTAGCTGCCTCCAGCATGGCATCTTTTTGCGCTCTTGAAACAATGCCGGTTTGGGGATGGAGAATCCCCTTCCTATTGAGCATACCCATTGGTTTACTAGGCTTTTATATAAGAAAGAATACACAAGAAACGGCGATTTTCAATAATGCACAAAAAATTCAGAAAAATGAAGCTCAGAGTTTCTTTTCTATTTTTAAAAATAATTTAATTTCCCTCTTAATTACTTTTGGAATTGGCTGTTTTATAGGCATACTGTATTATGTTCCCTTTGTTTTTATGGGCCACTATCATACGCTCGTTACGTCGCTTTCGACTTCAACGACATTGTTCGTAATCACATTAGGGCTTGTCGTGTACATGCTTTGTATTTGCTTTGCTGGATATATGGCAGACAAAATAGGCCCTCAAAAAATAATGATGTTAACAGTGTGTGCAACTATCGTACTAGCCTACCCCGCCTTTTGGTTGATAAGATCTGGTGATTTTTCTCTCATTATCCAAGGTGAATTGATTCTTTCAGTATTGGCAGGCATGTTTGTTGGACCAGCAAATGGTTTAACAGCAAGCCTATTTAGTGTTAAGGAAAGGTGTAGAGGAGTTGCGTTTAGCTTAAGCCTTGGCATCTCTTTGTTTGGTGGACTCACTCCACTTTTGCTTGTCTATATTATTAGTCAGACTCAGATATTGATGTGGCCAGCCGCCTGGATGATGTTCGGCGCTCTTATCGCAGCATTCTCTATCCTTACCTCAAAGAAAACACAGAAAGAAATTTCTTTAAGGTTGAAACCAGAAAATTCTATATATGCGTGCTAAAGAGAGGGAACGAGCGAAACCAGCCATCACTGGCTTCCTTTGCCATTCAGTATTGAATGAGCTTTTGAAGCAAATGCAGTGAGGGAATAGTCTTTTCCTGCTTTTCCTAAAAAACTCATTCCGAGAGAGCATTTTTTTTTGATATTTCTAAGGGGTAGACTAACTTCGGGAAATCCTGTTAGGGCGGCAATGCAAGTATGGCGCGAAGCTTTGAGGGCAAAGTCCTTGAGCTGTGGCACAGAACTAGACAGCAAGGGAGGAATATCATGGACAGTAGGAAATACAATAATATCGCCAGATTCCAAACTATCATCCATAAATTCTCTAATTTCCTTCTGCTTTTTGAGAGCAAGCTTATAATCTTCAAAGTGCACAGAGCGGGCCAGTTTAACCCTATCATTAATAATTTCGCCAAAAGTCGGGTTTGACTTCAAAATCCATTCCTTATGGACTTGCCAGAGGCCGTACATAGCAATGGTTCGAATGACAGCACTCCACTGTGTTAAGGTATCTTCGTCAATGATTAATTGTGCCATAGAAGACGTTAGGCTCTTGATAGCATTTAGTTTTTCTAAGAAAGTATTCTTTAGAGAACTCTGTAAATGATCCACTAAACTTGGGATAATTCTAAGTCGAGCAAAATCGCTTTGCTCTTTCATCTTATAAACATCAAGAATTTGGGCAATCACATCAGGATGTCGGGCAAAGATTCCAACCGTATCTAAGTGATTCGATATTGGCAAAACTCCAGCCGTTGAAATCGTACCAAAAGTTGGTCTAAACCCATAGATTCCACAAAAACTTGCAGGGGCTCTTACAGATCCACTGGTATCAGCGCCTAAGGAAAAGTCAACAAGACTTGCTGAAACAGCTGCCGCTGATCCACTTGAAGAACCTCCAGGTACGCGCTCGGGTGAATGAAAGTTGAGAGGGGAACCGTAGTGTTCGTTGAGTCCAAATAGACTCCCACCTAGTTCGTCAGTATGTGTTTTCCCAATTAATATTGCACCAGCCTCCTGCAAAATGGCAACGGCTGATGCAGTTGTGGTCGCAACACTTGCTTGATCAAAATATTCTGGATTGCCTGCTTGAGTTCGAAGCCCCTTAACGTCAAATACATCTTTTACAGCAAATTGGTACCCTTTTAGAGAACCGTTCGGTGGCTCAAGAGGAATATTAATGAACTGCGTAAACGCATTAACAGAATCTATAATTGTTGAACATTTAATCAATCTATTGCAGCCTTTCAAATTAACCCTAATTTAACGTAAGAGCATAGATATAAATGATTTTTTTAAAAACCACTTACCCTTTCTAGGGCGTGTCATTAATTGAGCCAAATTAGAATTGAAGCCATATAAATGGCTCCTAAAAAATTCTGAGCTGTCTTATCATATCGCGTTGCACTTGCTCTGTATTGCTTCAACTTTTCAAAGAAATTTTCAATCAATATCCGTGGCTTATAGAGGTCCTTATCATAATTAGTTAGATTGACTCGATTCTTTTTTGAGGGAATGACAGTAGTGCATCCCTTCTCTTTCAACTTGTATCGCATTCGTTCATTAGCCTCATATACCTTATCAGCAAGCGTTGCGTCTGCTTTTATCAATGTATCCCTCAAAGTATCCTAGCCCTCCAAATCATGGTGTTGTCCAGGTGTGAAATGAAAGCCCGTTGGATTTTATCAAACGTCAAGCAAGATTTCCTAAAACATCACATGTGGCCTGAATTTTGGTGCTTAACCCTCCTTTGCTTCTTCCAATCGCTTGATCCTCAGTCAAATATTTTTTTGCACCAGCACTAGGCTGATAAACTCGCACAATGGTTGAATCAATCATTGAATATTCGTTATTAGCTTCTTCAGCCAACATCTCAAAAACTTTTTTCCATACGTCACCTTTGCTCCAGCGTGTGTGATGGGTATGAACCATTTTGAAATCTCCATAGCGTTTTCTCCACGACATCCCAGCTGTAACAGTATAAAACGGCCTTAACAAAAAAACGATTATCTTTGGCTGTAACGCCAACATGAGTCTTCCTTCCAGGAAGAAGAGCCTTAATTCGATCTCACTGATCATTCTGTAGAGCATATCGCCGCATAAAGAAAATTATCTTTAGTTTTTTCTAAAACTCACCCTATCCAACTCTACTTGTCAAGTAATTAAAATATTTAGCAAAAAAGTTCGTAGTTTTTCCAAAAGAAAGACTCTACTGTATTCATGATTTTTGCAAGTTAATTTAAACAAGAACGGGCTAGGAACTTAGATGGTGGCTAACTTATAGGCTATTTGTAGAGAGCCGTCTGTTAAGAATTCATTTTTAAGTTTGAGTGAAGAAGATTTAAGAAACGAAGAGATAAATTTTTCCCCAAGACGAAGGTTAAAATAAAATAAAGATAAAAAGATCTCTGATGCTGCGAAACGGAATTTTGAAGTGATAATCGCCAGAGGTTAACAAAATTTTAATAGATTTTTTTATAACCTTAGGAAAAGAATTCAAAATGCGCATATAACCCGAGATAAATTTACAATGATTTGCGAGCAAAAACCTTCAAAAGTACGGTGTCTAAAAGTTTTTTTTATCTTCGCTTTCTTCTATGCATTGACGCTAGCCTTACATGCAGAAGAACTCTCGAAGCCTCTTTGGACCCCAGAACATGTGGTCACACAGCCTGAAGTCACCATAATGGGTATTTCTGATACTGGAAAATACACTCTCCTGCAAATTTCTTATACTATCCTCAAGGATGAGGAAGTTGAGGGATATTCAAAATGCATAGTAATAAATAATGATAACCTAACGCAAATAACAATGGTAGGTAGCCAAGGTTATTCATGCATCCAATCTCAGCTTATAGGGGCAGGGAATCTCTTCTCTTACCTTATTAAAGATAAGGAGAAGCTTGCGCTTTTCGTCCAAGATATCATTTCAGAAGAAGCAACAAAGGTGCAAGAGATTAAGAAGGGAAGTCTTTATGATTACGCTTTTGCTCCTGATGGGAAAAGCTTTGCCTTCACATTACTAGAGTATCCAAGAGAGAATTTAAAAGCTATTGCAGGTAAAGAGCCAACAATAAAGCAAACTCTCTTTCTTCAAAAGGTCAGCCAAAATTTTCAAGCTGTTGGGGAGCCTCAACAACTTATTTCTCCTGCCTTAAATATGAACAATCCATTTGTTCCCTCTTCTTACGTATGGTCTCCAGATAGTCAAAAAATTGCATTTACAGCAAGCAAGCCCGTTTGGAAAAGTCAATCACAAATTGGTCTTTATATCTTAGATATTAAACAAGAAAAAACAGAAAAAATTGATGAAGGGAAAGGGTTTCTTGCTCATTTAACATTCTCTTCTGATGGACAAAAAATCGCTTTTTTAAAGGGGTCTGGTGCAGGAGATCAGAAAATTCCTCTTAAGCCCTTTCAAAAAGACAAAGGTACTTCCATTGAAATTATTAGCTTAAAAACAAAGGACAGAACCTCTCTAACGGACGACATCGTAAATATTGTTGGATGGATAGAAGGAGATACGAAACTCATTATACGGAAACGACATAGAACGCAAGTTCCCCTTTATTCCTTTGATCTAGAAACAAAAATTTCAAAACGCTTGGATACTCCAGAGACTCCTTGCATAAATGATACCGCTTTATCTCAAAATGGAAAATATATCGGTTTTTCAGGAGAGAGCCTCCATCATCCAGCAGAAATTTATGTGGCAAATTTTCACTTTTTTGCTCCTAAGAGAATCAGTTTTATTCATGAAGGAACTAATCTTAGCAAAATTCAAGCCCGTCCTCTTACATGGAAATCTTTTGATGGGCTAGAAATTGAAGGAATTCTAATTTTACCCCAGGAGTATAAAAAAGGGGAAAAAGTCCCTTTAATTGTTTCCGTACATGGGGGGCCGGCAGGATTTGATGCTGAACAATTCATCGGGGGCATGTGGTTTGGATCCTATTCTCCTGCTGTTTTTGCATCCCTTGGATACGCAACATTAACTGTGAATTTTCGAGGAAGTATTGGATACGGAAGGGAATTTCAGGCTCTTGATTATAAAGATCTTGGGGGAGGCGATTTTAAAGATATTATGGCAGGGGTTGATTTTCTTATTAGCCAAGGGATTGTAGATCCAGACCAGCTCTTTATAAGAGGACATAGCTATGGGGGATTTATGACCGCATGGGCTGTTAGTCAGACGAATCGTTTTAAAGCAGCTTCTATGGAAGCAGGAGTTGCCGATTGGATATCTGACAGCGCTCTATCAGAGGCTCCACCAGTAATGGAGGGTTATTTTGGTGGAGCATACTGGGAAAATTATAAGTTATGGAGAGAATCTTCTCCTCTTACCCATGTAAACAACATAAATACGCCCACTTTAATCTTAGCTGGTTTTCAAGATACACGCGTTCCTTCCTCCCAAGCAAAGTAACTTTATCAAGCTCTTAAAGAAAAAAAGATTCCGACACGTCTTTTATATTACTATGGGGAGGGTCATGGATTTGATGATCCCTTAAAAAATATTGATGCGATGAAAGAGACAATAAGTTGGTTTAAGAAATATAAAAATAAAGAGAGCC